>JADJJE010000051.1 GCA_016706685.1 Sandaracinaceae bacterium
TGAATCATCGACATGAGGTGTTCGAATAGTTTACATATTCAATAGCGATTCGGTGAAGCGCGCCCCGCACACACGGCTGGACGGCCAGCGCGATTGAGGCGCGGTTCGCCGAGGCGCCGATGAACGGAGCCGCGGAGCATCACCCAGGCGTGAGCGCGCGGCTATGGGCAAATCGCGGCGGGCATCGCGAGGCGCCGGCGCTCTGGCCAGGGCTTGGGAGGAGACGCTTCTGCGTGCGGGGACGTCGGCACGTCAGATCCTCGCGCGCAGCGTGGCCTGTCGTGTGGGCACAGCGAGATGCCACTGCGGGACGCACGAGCGCCACCACCGCAGCAGACGAGCAGTCGCTGCGCGACGCATGCCCATGCATGTCGTGGGCGATGGTCATGACGAGTCGAGCCTCTCGGTCCCGCCCCGGTCGGCAAGGGGAGCACGAGCAGCGGCGTGCCGCAGCGCGGACACTGCAAGGGGTCGCGCCCGTTGAGCGCCAGCATGAGCTCCACCCAGGTGCGTGGAGGGTCCCGCTCACCGGTCTCGACCACGGGTGCCGAGGCGGAGGCGTTGCCGAGAGTGGTCTGTGCGCGAGCGAGGGTTCCCGAGCGAACGTGGCTGGTGGAGACGAGGCCGGCGTGACGGATCTTGTGGAAGCCCCTGGGCAAGGTGTGGCGGAGGAGGCGAGCGAGGAAGTCCACCGCGTGGAGGGCAGGTGAGGCCGTCCTTGGTGGCGAAGGTCACGGCCTCGCCGTCGTAGCTCATGAGGCGCGCGTTCGAGATGCCGACGCGGTGCGTGTACCGCCCGAGGTACGCGAACACCTGCTGCGCTCCAGCGAACGGGGCCTTCGCGTAGACGTGCCACCTCGTCTCGAAGAGCGCGCGTCGCACGGGCTCCACCTCGTGAGGCGGCAACACGAGCGTGCCCGCGTCGAGTGCCGGCAGGATGGCCTCGCGCACCGCGCCTCGAACGAGCTTTGCGAGAGCCCTCACGGGGAAGAGGTACCGGCCGTTGCGGCGCACGGGGATCCACCGCTGCGCCGCGAGGTCGTAGCCGCCGGCGCTGACCACCGCGTGCACGTGAGGATGGTAGAGCAACTCGCGGGTCCACGTGTGAAGCACCAGCGTGATGGCGGGCAGCGCACCGAGCCGCTTCGGGTCGGCCGCCATCGTGAGCAGGCTGCGGCGCGCCGCCTCCATCAGGAGCCCGTACATGACCCGGCGCTCGCGCGCGAACAGCGCGCGCAGAGGCTCGGGGATGGTGAAGACGACGTGGAAGTAGCCCACGTCGAGGATGCGCTCACGCCGCGCCTCGAGCCACCGCAGCTGCGACAAGCTCTGGCACCCGGGGCAGTGCCGATTGCGGCAGGAGTTGTAGCGAGGCTGCTCGTAGTCGCAGCCAGGACACTTGTGCAGATGCCCGCCGAGCGCCGCCGTCCGACAGCGCTCGATGGCCCGCAGCACCTGGTGCTGCTCGGGACTCAGCACGTGCTCCGCGCGCACTCGCTCTCCGTGTGCGCGCGCGAGCGCACCCACACTCAGCCCAGGCTCGCGCCGGGACATCGACCCGTGCTCGTGCGCCATGACCACCACCTCGGTGACCTACGCGAGTCGTGCCCCGTCTGGTGTCCCGAGCACGGCCAACGGATTCACGAGTGACTGCCGGCGCGCTTCGGACAAGTGCGTGTAGCGGGTGGTGCTCAAGATGGAGCGGTGGCCCAGCAGGATCTGCACGGAGCGGAGGTCCGCGCCGAGCTCGAGCAAGTGCGTCGCAAAGCTGTGACGCAGCAGGTGCGGATAGACCCGCTTGGTCAGACCTGCTCGCGCGGCCGCGAGCCGCAGCAGCTTGTGCACCGCCTCGCGCGTCAGCGACGCTCGACCCTTGCGCCCTGGAAACAGGCCCTCGCTCCGGTGTCGACGCTGACGCATCCACTCTCGCAGCGCCTCGAGCGTGACGGCCGGCAGCGGCACGATGCGATCGCGACGCCCCTTGGTGTGTCGGATGGTCAGCACACCGCGTCGCGAGTCGACGTCGGCTATCGTCAGCGACAGCGCCTCGGAGATGCGCAGCCCCGAGCCGTAGAGGAGCATGACGAGGGCACGGTCGCGAGGGCGCTCGATGGCGTCGAGCAGCCGCTGGACCTCGCTCCCGGAGAGGATGGCGGGCTGCTTGTCGTGCTCCACCACGCGACGGAGCGGGTGCATGACTTCGGGGCGACGCAACGTCACCCCGAAGAGAAAGCGCAGCGCGCTCAGCGCCACGTTGATGCTCCGCGGAGCCCGGCCCGCTCGTCGAAGGTGCATCACCCATGCGCGCACCTCCTCCGTGTCCAGTTGGCGGGGGTCGCGCCTGTGGAAGGCCACGAACTGCTTCGCGTACCGCAGGTAGGTCTCCCGTGTGTTCGCGGCCACACCGCGCAGGAACAGGTCCTGCTCCATTCGGTCTCGTACTTCGCCCATCGCTCGCCTCCATGGCTTGGCCACGTCCCCGATGGACGGGCTCAATCCACAGCCTCGATCCGATGAAGCCCACACGCCCCTGCTACGCGCGATGCCCCTCAGTCACGCGACATCAGGCCTGCCGCGGAGCGGCTTCGTTCAACATTCTAACTGCGCAACACGCTGTCGGTCAGCGCGCATGAAGCCCCTGCCGACCCCTTCAGGGTGGCACGACGGGCGCTTTGAGCGCCAGTGCTATCGGCGAATCCGCCTCGGGGAGCCGCGCGGACGGACCGGTGCACCGCCGGTGTTGAGGTCCGTCGCTCGTCGGGGTCACCAGGGGTCGTTGGGGTCGAGCTGGGAGAAGTCGTCTTGCGGAGCGTCGGCGAGGGCGTGCTCGTCGGGCTCGTAGACGAGGTCGCTCTCGAGCGGGGAGGAGCGGGCGCGGGGCTCGGGGGTGTCGAGGCCTTGGTGGCGCAGGATGCGCTGGATGCTGTAGTGGTCGAGGACGGTGGCCACGTGGCGCATGCGGCCGCCGCAGTGGGGGCAGGCCAGGACGTCCAGGCCGAAGCTGTGGCGCATGAGCTCGGCCCACGCGGTGTTGCGGGGCTTGGTGGGGTTGGCCGGGCGGGTGCGCTTGCGCGGGATCACACCCGGGCGCAGGTAGGCCACCGCCAGGGGGCGGAGGCGGGCGTTGGCGGCGAACAGGCCTCCGTACAGCAAGGTGTTGACGCGCGGCGGGGGGACGAGGGCGACGAGGCGGTCGATGAAGCGGTCTGGCGTCAGCCGTATCTGGGTGGTTCCGTCGCTCCATGGGGTCTTCAGTGTCAGTTCCACGCCGGTGGCATGGAGGGTGAGTCGTGTTTCTTTGAGGGGCGGGCGCAGGATGTAGCTGACCAGTTGCTCGAGGCTCGCGCGGGCTCCGGCGGCTACGGTGACGTGGGCGTCGAGGTCAAAGCCGTCTTCGTGCGCCTTGAGTCGGGCGAACGTGCTGAGTGCGCGGGGCCTTCCGTTGCGCAGGCGCTGGGCGCCCTTGTGGAAGACGCCCTCGGCGTAGAGCTCGCCTAAGCTGAGCATGAGCTGCTGGGCGTCCCAGTCTTCCTCGTCGGGCCCGAGGCCCAGCTTCTCCAACAACTCGACCACGCGCCGCTTGATGTCGGCCACCAGGGCGGCGACCTCCGCCACGGTGGGTGGGGCGGCGTGCAGGAACACTAGCTTTCCGTCGCTGCGCTCGTAGAAGCTGCCGTCCGTGTAGAGCGCGTGGAAGTGGACGTTGAGGTTCAGCGCACCGCCGAAGCGTTGGATGGCCATGATGCTGCCGGGGCGCGCGCTGCCGTGCTGGCCAGGTGGCCCGAGGTTGGCGGCGCGGGAACGGTAGAGCGCGTCGATGGCCGCTCGAGCGATGCCCCAGACGCCGAGGGTGAGCTGGTGGTTGTGGGCCATGCGCCACCGCAGCGCGTGCGGGAAGGACAGCACCCACTGGCGAAAGGGGACCGGCGGCAGGACGTTCTCGACGAGGTGCTTGGCCTGGTCCGCCATCTTCCGGCCGACGCAGCGGGGGCAGAAGGCTCGCTGCTTGCAGCTGAGGGCCACGAGGCGGCTCTGGGCGCAGTCGTCGCAGCGGAAGCGGGCGAAGCCGTGACGGAGAACGCCGCAGCGCAGGTAGCCGCGCAGGGTGTCGACCACGAAGCCGGGCAGTGGGCGCTCGGCGCGGGCTTCCAGGTACTTCTCCAGCTCGTCGCTGAGGAGCTGGTGCAGCGGGCCTGCGCGCGGATCCCGACGCTCGTAGGTGAGCGCGAGGGCAGGCGGTGGAGCGACGGCAGCGGCGGGCACCCGCGCGGGTGATGCACCCAACAGTCCGTTGGTCGACGCGCGAGTTCAAGCGCGTGTTGCACCTCTCTTGGAGGCGCCCGCCGGTGCTCGCTGGCGCCCGCCGGTGCCGGCCCACCGAAAGTCCCCCGTTCACCAACTAACCATCTGGTGACTTTCATGTCAGGCTGCCCGGCATGTCCTGGCAATCCATCCCCGCCCCGGGCTCGCTGCAGTACACCGAACGCTTCAGCGAGGCCTTCCTCGACAGCCTGCGCTCCAAGGGCGACCCCCTCGCCGACGCCGTCATTGCCGAGCTCGCCGAGACCATGCCGCTCACCGACGTGGGCGACCTCTTGGCCGAGGTGCGCCGCCGCGTGGGCCGCTCCCCCGCCTGTGCTGCGTTCATCCAAGCGGGCGTGCGGCTCCCCGCCTGGGTGGACTTCGACGCCATGCGCGCGGGCCAGCGGCTGATCGCGCAGTTCCCCGTGCACATGGGCCTCGGCCTGTTCTCGGGCAGCCTGGTGGGCGGCGCGGTGTTCCCCAAGATGGCGCTGGTCACGGCCATGACCGGCATGCTCAGCGGCGACACCAACAAGCGCCTCGACGAGACCGCCGCCATGGTGCTGCGCATGTCCATGCCCGGCACGCTCGAGCCCGGCGGCGAGGCCCACGAGCTGTTCGTGCGCGTGCGCCTGCTGCACGGCGCGCTGCGGCGCTTCCTGCCCGAGACGGGCCGCTTCCGGCACCCCACCGAGGTGCCCATCAACCAGCAGGACCTGGCCATCACGCTGGGCCTGTTCGGCTACGTGAACGTGCGCAGCCTGGCGCGCATGAACATCCACCTCACCCCCGAGGAGCGCGCCTCCTTCACGCTGCTGTGGCGCTACGCCGGCTTCGTGCTGGGCATCGACGACGCGCTCCTGCCGCACACCGCCGAAGAGCAGCGCGAGTTCTTCCTGGCCAGCCTCAAGCACCAGGCGCGCCCCGACAAGCTCAGCGACAAGAACCGCGTGGTGATGGACAACTTCGCGCGCCAGGTGCACCAGTCGCTGCCGCTGGTGAAGGAGAGCGTGGCCCGCGACCTGCTCTATCAGATCTGCCGCTACCTCTCGGGCGACGAATACGTGACCGGCATGCAGCTGCCCAACCTGGGCGACGACTACTGGGGCCTGCGCCTGCTGCGAGGCCTCGGCACCGGGGCGAGCTTCGTGCACCGCCACGTGCCCGGCGGCGAGGACGCCCTGTACCGCTTCGGCGTCACGCACTACCGGCGCTCGCTGCGCCTGATGGAGAAGAAGAAGGACAAGCAGGGGACGTACCGCGTGCGCACCACGCAGGACGCCTTCCCCGCGCCGGCCGCTGCGGCTGGCCAGTAGCTCCAGGCAGTGACTCCGAGCGGTCGGCACCGGTGCGCGGACGTCCCATCGACGTGAACGTAGTCGTCTGACGACTCTTCACAACTCCCAGTGGGTGGCCTCGGCGGGCGACGGGTAGAGGTCCGCCTGATCCCGGCCAGGCGCTGCTGTGCTACCAGGGCGATGTGGATCTGAATGCCACCCATCTCACGTTAGCCAAGGACGTGTGCGCCCAAGTTGGAGCACACCCACAGGCTCCTGCGCCCCACGAGAAGCTCGGCCTGTCCCGCTCTGCGCGGTCCACCCAGCCGCTGCAAGGGCTTCGCGTGAATCCCACCGCAGGGACCTGTGGCTGGTACATCTGGGCGGGAGAACTGTCCGCAGCGGAAGACTTCTTCGAACCCGTTCACGTGAGCCACCTCGAGACCGTGTGCCCACTCTCCGTCGGGTTCCTGAGCTTGCCGCCGGGCTGGCGCTTCCTCACCGATGGCGACTACGTCGACGTCTGGTTCGACCCGGATCTCCGGTTCTGAGTCGCCGTCGTAGGACCCCGAGGGTGGGTCAGCATGCCCAACAGCGCCAGCCACGGCCCTTGGTCGGAGGCACGTGCTCCCCCCAACGCCGGCAACTCCGGCGTTCGTGCACACGCGCCTCGTGCCCTCCGGAGGACAGCGTCTGGTATGAAGAGTCGTGGTCGCACGAACCGAGTTGGTACTGTTGCCGGGGATGGACGGCACTGGCGTGCTGTTCCAGCCGCTGCTGGACATACTGCCCCTCTCCTTGGTGGCCCACGCGCAGCGCTACCCCACCCACGAGGCGCTATCCTACGATGACCTGGTCGCGCGCGTGCTCGCGGCGCTTCCCCGCGAGGGTGACTACGTGCTCGTCGCCGAGTCCTTCTCCGGTCCCATCGCGCTGCGCGCCGCCGCGACTCAGCCGAGAGGCCTCCGCGCCCTGGTCCTGTGTGCCTCGTTCGCCGAGGCTCCTGTGCGCGTGCCCGCGTGGCTCACGCCCTTCGTGCGGCCGGGCCTGATGCGGATGTCGCCCTTCGCGCTGCAAGCCCCCGTGATGCTTGGCATGAGCGCACCCGCGTCGCTGCGCGCGCTGCTGGCGGAGGCGCTCGCGGCCGTGTCCCCGGAGGTGCTCGCCCACCGCGCCCGTGAGCTGTTGCGCGTGGACGCCAGCGAGGCGCTCTCCGCGCTGCACGTGCCGCTGCTCTACCTGCGCGCGACGCGAGACCGCCTGGTCAGCGCACGCAGCCGCGACCACCTGCTGCACCACTGCCCTGACGCGACCGTGGCGGACATCCAGGGGCCGCACCTGCTGATGCAAGCGCAGCCCGAGGCGTGCTGGCAAGCCATCGAGGCCTTCCTGCGCGAGCGCGTCTTCACGGGCTGATGTCGAACCAGATCGACTGACCGTGCTCGGGGATCCCCGGTGGTGGTGGTGGGGGCGCGCCGCACTCCGCGCCCGGGCCAAACGCTCCTTCGGAACGCGATCGTTGCCACCAGGACCCGTCCGAGCAGGGTGGTGGCGCGTCGCTCGACGGCGCGTCCCGCGTCATCGCGGATCAGCGCCTCGGTGGCGCGGACCTCACCCGTCTCCGACAGCGCGTCGACGTGCTCTTGGAAACCACTCAGGTCGTAGTGGACCCGAAAGATGGCGAACGCCGAACGCACCTCGCTCAACCGCCCCGCGGCGTCGTAGTGGTAGGTGCTGCGGTCGGGCTCCTCGTCGAGCCCCGGGACCTCGCACGTGTAGCTGGCCAGCCGCTCGTGCTCATCGTACTCGACCACGCACACCTGCGTGGTGTCGCCGGAAGGTGTCGCGTTCGTCATGCGCAGCGCGCGGCCGGCCGCGTCGTAGTCGAAGCTGCGACGCTCGCTCTCCTCGAGGGTGGTGGGATCCAACTGTGGTGTGAGCGTGATCAGCGCGTCGAGGCGGCCGCTCGCGCCGTACTGCAGCTCCTTTCGGAATGCGAGGGTGCCGCGAATCACACGCTCGATGCCGGCGAGCCGCGAGCCCTCGTAGGTGTAGGTGGTGTGGAAGTCGAGCTCGGTGGCCGTGGACTCAGTGAGACGACCCCGCACGTAGGTGAACGTCTGCACCGATTCGCCCTCGGTGACCGAGCACGTGCCATCCATCGTCGGTCGCTCCGCATGGGATGCCGCGTTGGCAGTCACGCTGGCGCCGACAGGCCCCGTCTCGCCGCCCGACGCGTGGCTACAACCCGCGACCAGGACACCGAGCCACACACCGACCGAGACGAGAGAGCGCTTCATCGCCCGGCAGCCTGCAGGATGGCCGCCACGCGCTGCACCATCTCCACGGAGGCCTCGATCTCCGCCTTGCGCGTGGACACGCTCTCCACGTTGCAGCCGAGCGAGATGCCCTTCTCGCGCGCGAACTGGTGCAGCTCCTCGAAGGCCGCCACCGTGAGGTCCACCGACTTCTCGAGGATGTCGTGGGAGTGCAGCAGCTCGTTCTCGAGCCAGCGCGGCACGGCGATGCCCAGCCAGCGCATGAACTCGAGGGTCTTCTGTGACCCACACGGGCTGATCGTCACCAGCACGTGAGGCATCGGCCGCTGCTCGGCCTCGCAGCGGTAGTAGAGATCGCTCAGCACGTTCTTGCTCGCCGTGACCGAGTACACGGCCTGCGTGACGAAGAACTCGCAGCCCAGCGCGCGCTTCTCCGTGATGCGCGCCACCTCGTCTCCACCCGCCTCGTGCCGCTCGGCGATCAGCACCCCGCCCAGGGGCAGCGTGGGCGACTGCTCCCGATGGATGCGGTACGCGTCGCGCAGCTTGAGGTGCACCGCCTGGTGCTTCGACGGAGCACCCACCAGCACCGTCGCCGCGTGTTGTCTCGCCAGCTGCTGCAACCACGCCGTCAGCCCGTCCGCCGTCAGTCCCGCCACGGAGCGGTACACCACCTTCGGCAGGTCCACGTCCGCCAGGTAGTCGTAGGCATAGGTCAGCGGATCGATGGACTCGAGGAAGGGGAACGGCCGCTCGGCGTCGGTGCGACTCGACTCGTCCTGCAGGTCGTAGACCACCAGCGCGTCCACGGGCAACCGCTGGATCCGCGCGCACTGCAGCGCCGCCACCTCGCGCTTGCGCTCCTCGGTGAAGCTCGCCTTCAGCGGCGTGATCCCGTAGGTGAGGCGCGGCGGCGTCCAGCGTGTGGCGGTCTGGTCCATCGCCGGTCTATAGCACCCGCGTCAGCTGCATCTCGCGCGCCACATAGTGCGTCACCATCTCCGCCAGACCCTCGGTCAGCTCCTCGTAGGTGATGGGCGGGTTCGGATCCGACAGGTGCTGCAGCACGGTGAAGATGCCCCCGTGCATGAAGATGTAGGTCATGGCGGGGATGCGCCGCAGCCGCATGTACTCGGGGTGGTGCATCACCACCTGGATCACGATCTCCGACAGCAGCTTCGTGACGGGGTGCAGGTAGCTCTTGATGTCCACGCCCACCGCGTCGCGCGCGCACTTGAGGTAGCGCTGGTCGTTCTTGTTCAGGAACTCGCCGAAGTGCTGGAGCATCAGCCGGATGGCGTCGCCGATGTTGGAGCGCACGAGCTGCGGCGTGAGCGGCGTGAGCATGGCCACCACCTCCGCCACGAAGCGCTGGTTCATGGCGTCGAAGACCTCCTCCTTGTTGGCGAAGTACTCGTAGAGCGAGCCCACCCCGATGCCGGCCACCTCGGCGATGTGGCGCGTGGTGGTGTGGGCGGTGCCGCGCTCGGCGACGCAGATGAACGCTGCCTCGACGATGGCGTCGTAGGTGGCCTTGGAGCGCTCTTGCTTGGGCTTGCGTGGCATGGACCGACCCGACTGGAATCCGAACAATTGCTCGGGATATGCTGTCAGCCGGCCAACGGATGGTCAACCCCCCAACGAAAGCACCCATGTTCGGCACCAAGCTCAGCAAGTCATCCTCCGCAGTCGTCACCGGCGCGGGCAGCGGCATCGGGCGGGCGTTCGCCCTCGAGCTAGTGGCGAGGGGCGGACGCGTCATCTGCTCCGACATCCAGCTCGCGGCGGCCGAGGAGACCGTCGGCCTCATCGAGGCGCGCGGCGGCCAGGCCCTGGCGCTCGCCTGCGACGTCTCGAAGCTCGAGGAGGTGGAGGCGCTCGCCACCAAATCCGAACAATGGCTCGGCAATCCCGTGGACCTGGTGGTGAACAACGCCGGGGTCGGGATCGGCGGCCGCCCCATCGGGGTCATCCCCATCGAGGACTGGCACTGGACGGTGGGTGTGAACCTGTGGGGCGTGGTGCACGGCTGCCACGTGTTCGCCCCGCGCCTCCGCGCGCTCGGGCGCGGCGGCATCATCAACGTGTGCTCCGCAGCCAGCTTCGCGTCGGCGCCCATGATGGGGCCCTACAACGTCACCAAGGCGGCCGTGCTGGCGCTGTCCGAGACGCTCGAGGCGGAGCTCTCAGGGAGCGGCGTGCGCGTCACGGCGCTCTGCCCCACCTTCGTGAAGACCAACATCGTCACCAACGGCCGTATCCCCGAGGCCACCTCGAAGCTGGGCAGCCAGATGATGGCGCGCACCGGGGTGTCGCCCGAGGGCGTGGTGAAGACCACATTGGACGCCCTCGACGCCCACCGCCTCTACGTGCTGCCGCAGCTCGAGGCGCGGCTCATCTGGCGCATGAAGCGCTTGGCTCCGGTGGCCTACAACAAGAGCTCGGGGCTCCTCGGACGGATGTTCGCCCCGCGCGACGCGAAGGGAGCCGACCATGGCGCAAGTTGATCTCGAGAAGATGCTCACCAAGATCAAGGCCACCCAGTGGGGCCTCGGTGACGTGGACTGGGAGGCCCCCGGCGCCGAGCGCATCACCCCCGAGCAGTGGCCCAAGCTGAAGGTCTTCATGGCGGACCTCATGTGGATCGAGCACGTGGGCGCGCGTGGCTTCGCGGCCATGGCCAAGACGGCGCCGACCGCCACGCTGCGCGAGATCTACACCTACTTCCACGCCGAGGAGCAGCGCCACGCCAACGCGGAGATGGCGCTCATGAAGCGCTGGGGCATGCTGGACGGCGACACGCTGCCCGAGCCCAACATCAACCTGCGGCTGGTGATCGAGTGGCTCGACAAGTACGCCGACGAGATGCCCTTCTACGTGCTGGGCGCGGTCATCCCCATGCTGGAGATCGCGCTCGACGGGGCGCTCTGCCGCTTCTTGCTCGACACCGTGGACGACCCGGTCTGCCACGCGGCCTTCGACCGCATCAACGGCGACGAGGCGCGCCACCTGGCGGTGGGCTTCACGGTCATGGAGCAGCAGGGCGTGGACAAGAACGCCATGCAGCTGATGCGCATGTGCGCGCCCATGGTGGACCCGCGCCTCTTGCTGGGCATCGCGGTCTACCTGCCGCTGCTCAACAAGATGCGCGACAACATCGTGGAGCTGGGCCTGCCGGAGAAGAGGCTCTACGACGTGATGGCCAAGTTCGGGAAGATCGGCGGGCGCACCCGCGAGGGCCGCCGGAACCCCTGGTTCCAGGTCATCCAGCATCACGCGCGCGTGGTCATCGACCGCCGGAACCGCTTCTACCACGTGCCCGTGGACGCCATGGTGCGGGCCAGCGGTCAGATCCCGAAGGAGGCGCTGCCGCCCGTGCCTACCTGGGTCAACGAGCTCACCTGGAGGCCGGCCGCGTGAGGGTCGAGACGCTCATCCTGGGCGCAGGCTTCGGCGGCGTGGGGGCGGCCATCCGACTCACGCGCGCGGGCCTCGGCGACTTCCTGATCCTCGAGCGCGCGGCCGACGTGGGCGGCACCTGGCGCGACAACACCTACCCCGGCGCGGCCTGCGACATCCCGTCCAACCTGTACTCGTTCTCGTTCGCGCAGAACCCCGAGTGGTCGCGGGCCTACTCGGGCAGCGCGGAGATCCTGCAGTACGTGCAGCGCCTGGTGGACGAGCACCAGCTGCGCCCGCGCATCCGCTTCCACCAGAACGTGAGCCACATGCGCTTCGACGAGCGCGCCGGCGAGTGGGAGGTGCGCACCGACACGGGCAGCGTCTTCCGCGCGCGCAGCGTGATCTCGGCCACCGGCGGCCTCGCCAACCCGGGCTACCCGGCCATCGAGGGACGAGAGCGCTTCGCGGGCAAGACCATCCACAGCGCGCGCTGGGACCACGGCTACGACTTCGCGGGCAAGCGCGTGGCGGTGATCGGAACCGGAGCGAGCGCCGTGCAGATCATCCCCGAGCTGGTGAAGGTGGCGGGCAGCGTGAAGGTCTTTCAGCGCACGCCGGGCTGGGTGGTGCCGCGCCCGGACTACCGCGTGCCGGAGCGCCAGAAGGCGCGCTTTCGGCGCAACCCCGCGGCGCAGACGGCCGCGCGTCAGGCCCTGTTCTGGGGCCACGAGAGCTCGGCGCTGGCGGTCATCTGGCCCTCGCCGCTCACCCGCGTGGCCGAGGGCATCGCCAGCGCGCACCTGCGGCGTCAGGTGCAGGACCCGTGGCTGCGGCGGCAGCTCACGCCCAACTTCCGCATCGGGTGCAAGCGCGTGCTGCTCTCGAGCGACTACTACCCGGCGCTGCAGCAGCCCAACTGCAAGCTGATCACGTGGCCCATCGTGCGCATCGGTGAACACGGCGTGCACACGGCCGAGGGCGTGGAACACCAGGTGGACTGCGTGGTGTTCGCCACGGGCTTCGAGGTGCACAAGCAGAGCACGCCGTTCCCCGTGGTGGGCCTCGGCGGGCGTGTGCTGGCGGACGAGTGGCGCGGTGGCGCGCAGGCCTACAAGAGCATGAACGTCACCGGGTTCCCCAACCTGCACTTCATCCTGGGGCCCAACTCGGGGCCGGGGCACAACTCCGCGCTGGTCTACATGGAGTCGCAGATCGACTACGCCGTGCAGGGCGTGCGCACGCTGGCCGAGACGGGGGCGCGCTTCCTGGACGTGCGGCCCGAGGTGCAGCAGCGCTACAACGAGGGGCTGCAGAAGCGGCTCGCCAAGACCAACTGGGCGTCGGGCTGCAAGAGCTGGTACCTCACGGCGGATGGCTTCAACGCCACCATGTACCCGGGCTTCGCCACGCAGTACGCCCAGGAGCTGCGGCACTTCCAGCGAGGCGATTACCACGCCGCACCGGCTGCTGGCGCCGCTGACCGTGCGGGCCTAGCCCTGCAGACATGACGCGGGTCGTGGTGTTGTTGCGGGGTGTGAACGTCAGCGGGCACAAGGTGGTCCCCATGGCCCAGCTGCGCGCGCTGGCGGTCGAGGCCGGGCTGACAGACGCGTCGACCTACATCAACAGCGGCAACCTGATCGCGACGGCGTCGTGGAAGACCGAGAAGGCAGCCATGAGCGGGCGCGCCGCCCTCGAGACGCAGCTCGAGGACCTCGTGGAAGCGCGCTTCGGGTTCCGGGTGCCCGTCATCGTTCGCACGCATCGGGAGTGGAGCGCCCACGCCGTGAGCCCGCCCTTTGCGGATGCGATCACCGAGCACCCCAACCTGGTGATGCTGGGCGTGTCCCAGCGGCCGCTCTCACCAGACGTGCTCGCGACGCTGCGCGGGCGGGCTAGCGAAGGCGAGCGGGTGGAGCTGCATGGCGGGTCGCTGGTCATCGACTACGCGCACGGGTCGGCCCGCTCGAAGCTGACGCCCGCCGTCCTGGACCGCGCCGCAGGGTCGCCGGTCACCACGCGCAACTGGCGCACGGTGCTGAAGCTGGGTCAGCTGCTGGGTTAGCGGTCCGTCGGGGGCCGCATGATGGCGTCGCGCAGCGCGCTGTCGGGGGCGTCCACCAAGCGCACCTCGCCGTCTTCGTAGACCACGCCCAGGTCGGCCAGCAGCGCGCCGGTCGCAGGCCAGCTGCTGCGCGCGGCGTACTCGTCGGCCAGCAACACCAGCTCCGCGTCGAAGGCCGCCACCAGCGCGCGCGCGGTCACGGGGCTGCTGCTGTGCTCCACCTCGCGCAGGCAGCGCGCGACGGCCTCATCGAGGGAGCTGCCGCGCCTGCGCAGCGCCATGTCCGCCGCCAGCACGAACGCCGTGCCGCCCCAGTAGACGCGCGTGTAGGCCGCCGTCTCGTGCATGGCGCTGGCCTCGTCGGTCAGGCTGCGCCCGGTCCCGCTGCGCTGCCCCACCGCGAAGCCCTCGGCGATGCGCGCCCAGGCCTGCTCGGGCGTCTTCCAGCCAGCACGCGCGCGCAGCACCTCTTGGTAGTACGTGGCGATGCCCTCGCTCAGCCAGCGGTCCGCCGCCGGCACGCGCGGGTGCAGCAGGTGCGCCAGCTCGTGCACCGTGACCCAGTCGTTGGTCAGGGACCCGGCCGGCGCGCGGTCGCCGAAGAACAGCAGGATGGAGGCGCCACCGCCGCGCTTGGTGAGCCCGAACTGCACGGGCTGGTCGCTCGGCGCAGGCCACACGATGCCCAGCACACGCTCGGCCGGGAAGGCGCCGCCCACCGAGGCCACCATCGCCACGGCGCTCGCCAGGTGGTCGCTCAGCTCGGCTTCTCCGTGGGCCAGCGGCCCGGCCACGCGCGCCACGCGCAGCTCCGTGCTGCCCACTTGGCGTGTGCTCAGCCCAAAGCGCCCCAGCAGCACGTCGCTCGGGAGCGCCAGCGCCAGCGGTGGCAGCAGGAAGCGGGCGGCGTGCGTGCCGGGCGGGTCCTGACCCACGCGGGTCACGGGAGCCTCTGCGCCCTCCGGGAGCGCCGGCCACGCGGTGGCCACCTGCTGCTCTGGACTCAGCGCGAAGTGCAGCTCCGCCTGGGTCACCTGCGCCACGGGGCGCATCAGCCACTCGGACTGCGCGCTGAGCAGGGCCTCGGGGCCGGCCAGCACCTGCCGGTTGGCCACGAGCGTGGCGCGATAGCGAACGCAGCCCTGGGCATCACCCCGCAGCGTGTCGCCTACGCGCGCGCCGGCCAGCACCTCGATGCGCTCCCAAGGGGTGCTCCAGGGCCGCAACACCACCGGACCGGTGGCGCAGGCCTCCACGTCCATGACCTCGCCCCCCTCGTGGGCGGCCACGAAGTACGCAATTTGGTTGGCGCGCGAGACCGCCGACGGGGGCACGGTGGCGCAGCCCAACAGCGTGACCAGCACGCCCAGCAGGCCACCGCGGGGGCCCCGGTGGTTCGTGAATTTCGTCGTGATATCCGCCATCTTGCTTGCTGTCTGGCTGGCGCCCCGGCGTGCCGGCGGGAGCCTCTCTGCAATTCACCGAAACACCTGGCCAGGTCACCGCGTACCCGTGCTCGTGTCTCGTTCTTCGACGAGGACTTTACACGAAGCGCGCGGACGGTTAGCGTTCGCCCCACTCAGATTGCGGCAGCGACGGTCATCGCTGCCCCAAAGGCACAACAGGTGCCCAACAACCCGGTCCACAGTGACGAGACAGCGACGCAAGTCGGAGGAAACCCTATGAACACCGCTCTTAAGCACACGATCATCGCCATGGCCACCGCCGCGCTCGGCTTCACCGCGGGCTGCAGCTCGGAGAGCCCGGAGGGCGAAGAGTCCACCACCGGTGGTGAGACGGCCACGGAGGCTTCCTGCTCCGGCGCCGCCGAAGAGCCCGCGGCTGAGCCCGCGGCCGAAGAGGGCGCCGCCGAGGCGAGCTGCGGCGAAGGCTCCTGCGGCTGATCCTGCCGTAGGCAACTCGAGGCGCCGCGGTGGCTTTGGCTGTCGCGGCGTTTCTGTTTCTGGTCCCGGTTTCTTCATCTCCACACGAGCTCTGGGCGCTGCATGACGCGAGCACAAGAAGGCGTGAGCGGGGTCGGCATCGGCCTCCGCATGGGCAACTCCGAGGCGCTGCTGGCCGCGCTCCCGCGCGAGGTGCGCTGGGTGGAGGTGCACCCCGAGAATTACATCGAGCGCGGTGGCCGCTTCGCCCGCATCCTCGAGCGCGCCCGCGAGGCCTGGCCGGTGGTGACCCACGGCCTGACCATGTGCTTCGGTGCCCTCGAGCCCTGCGACCCGCGCTACCAGCGTGAGCTGCGCAGCTTCCTGCGAGACCTCGAGGTGTCCTGGCACTCGGACCACGCCTGCTTCGGCTCCGTGGACGGCGTGTTCGCCCACGACCTCCTGCCGCTGCCCTTCACGGACGAGGCCGTGGCCGTGGTCAGCCAGCGCATCTCGGAGGCGCAAGACGCGCTGGGCTTGCCCGTGGCGCTCGAGAACGTGAGCTATTACGCGCCCATGGGGGCCGACCCGCTGGCCGAGGTGGACTTCCTCAACGAGATCCTCAGCCGCACGGGCGCCAAGCTGCTGTTGGACGTGAACAACGTGTACGTGAACAGCCAGAACTTCGGCTTCGACGCGCGCGCCTGGATCGACCGCGTGCCGGCCGACCGCGTAGTGCAGATGCACGTGGCCGGCCACCTGGTGCGCGAGGACGGCCTGCGCATCGACACGCACGGCGAGCCCGTGCCCGAGGGCGTCTACTCTCTGCTGGAGCACACGCTGCGCCGCACGGGCGACAAGCCCATCCTGCTCGAGCGCGACAACAACATCCCGCCCCTCGAGGAGCAGCTGGACGAGCTGCGGCGGCTGGCGGCCATCGTCGAGCGCGTGCGCGCGTCTGCCCTGGTGGGCACTTCCGCAGGGGTCACGCCATGACGGGCCCAGCCGAGCTGAGCCTGCGGGCCTATCAAGAGACCGCGCTGCGCGTGTTCTTCAGCCGCGAGCCGAGCGCGGACGACCTCGTGGCGCTGGGCTCGCCCGAGCGCTTCGGCGTGTACCGCAAGATGGTGCGGCACCGCCTCGACAAGGTGGTGCGCGCCGCGCTGCCGCGCACGCTGCAGGAGCTCGGTGAAGACGAGACGAGTGCGCTGATCACGGCCTTCTTCGACGAGGCCCCGCCGCGCACGCGCTGGTTCCGCGAGGTGCCCGAGCACTTCGGGGCGTTCGCGCTCGCGCGCTTCGGCGGCAGCAGCCCCGCCCACCTGCGTGAGCTGTGTGAGTTCGAGTTGGCGCGCTGGACGGTGCAGCACCTCGAGTCCGAGCCGGCCACGTCCGTGGTGGCGCTCGACTTCGCGCTGCCGCCGGTGACCACGCCTGCGCTGCGCCGCCTGCGCGTGCAGCACCGCGTGGATCTGCGCGGCACCCCCCCGCGCATGGAGCCCGCCAACCTGGCGGTCTATCGGCGCCTCGACGACAAGCCCGCCACCTGGGTGCTCAACGACATCGCCGCCGCGCTACTGGACGCCTTCGTGGACGGCCAGGGCTCGCTGGCCGAGCGTGTGCAGGCGGTCACCCGCGCGCGCGACGTGGCCATCGACGCCACCTTCCTCGAGCGGCTCTCGGCGCTGCTGGCCGACTTCCTCGAGCGTGGTGTGCTGCTGGGCTCGGCTCAGCCCGTGCCCACGGGCGAGACGGGGGACTGAGCGTGTTCAGCCTGGACCTGCCGCCCGGCATCGTGGCGGTGCTGACGGCGCTCCAGGTCATGTGGATCATCGCGTCCAGCGTGTACATCCTGCTGGAGCGCCGGTCTCCGCAGGCCACCATCGCGTGGATCGCCACGTTCGCGGTGCTGCCGCTGCTGGGGTTCCTGATCTACCTGTTTCTCGGCCCGCGGCGCTTCGACCGGCGCAAGCGGCGGAGGCGGCGCGCCCGCAAGGTGGTACGCGGCCAGCACGCGGGGCCGGAGCGCTGCGAGCTGCCCGGGCCCGCCGCCGAGCACGCCTCCACCGTGGCGCTGCTCGAGAACGCCGTGGGCGACGCCGCAGTGCTGCGCTGGGCCGACGTGGACCTCCTGCTCAGCGGCAAGGAGAAGTACGCCGCGCTCGAGGACGCGCTGCGCCATGCCAGCTCGAAGATCCTGCTGGAGTACTACATCTGGGAGCCGGACCGCACCGGGACACGGGTCCGCGACATCCTAGCGGAGCGGGCCCGCGCCGGCGTGCAGGTGAAGGTGATCGTGGACGGCCTCGGGTCCAGCGGGGCGGGCAGCAAGTTCTGGGCGCCCGTGCGCGCGGCCGGCGGCGAGGTGCGTCACTTCAACGGTGTGAACTGGTCCAACTGGCGGCCCACCATGACCAACTTCCGCACGCACCGGAAGATCGCGGTCATCGACGGTCACATCGGCTTCACGGGCGGCATGAACCTCACCGAGCACCACACCGAGGAGTTCGCCGGGCCCAGCGCCTGGCGCGACACGCACCTGCGCCTCTCGGGCACCGCGGTGGAGGGCCTGGCGGCAGTGTTCTACGAAGACTGGCAGTACGCCGGCGGAGACGCGCCTGCGCTCATGCAGACGCCCACCGTGAAGTCGCCCATCAAGGCCGACTTCCAAGACGTGCCCGTGCAGATCGTGTCCTCGGGGCCCGACGAGAACGTCAGCGCCATCCACAAGCTTTTCTTCTCGGTCATGACGGGCGCGCGCCGCCGCATCCAGCTGACCACGCCCTACTTCGTGCCCGACGAGCCCATCATGCAAGCGCTCATCGTGGCGGCCATGCGCGGCGTGCCGGTGGACCTGTTGCTGCCTGCCAGCGGTGACCAGCCCTTCGTGGCGGCGGCGGCGCGCAGCTACTACCCGGAGCTGCTGGCGGCCGGCGTGCACATCTTCGAGCTCAGCGAGCCCGTGTTGCACTCGAAGACCCTGCTGGTGGACGACATCGCCATCATCGGCACCGCCAACATGGACAACCGCAGCTTCCGGCTCAACTTCGAGGTGGTGGCGGTCATGTACGACCAGCGCGTGGCCGCCCAGCTGGCCGACGCGTTCGCGGCCGACGTGGCCAAGAGCGTGCGCCTCGACGAGGCCACGTTGAACGCCGATCCGCTGCGCAGGCGCTTGCTGGCGGCGGTGGCGCGGCTGTTCTCGCCGATGTTGTGACGTGCCGTCGAGGGGGGCTTCCGACCTCCACACATCTTGCGAGCGGACGGATTCGCCTTGCTGCAAGGCTCTATGGGCACCCCCGGCTGGAAGCCGGGGGCAGCAGACCAGGCCTGGGCGACCTGAAAGTCCCCCCTTCGGGCGGACTAAATTGTGGGGAAGTTGGGGGCCGGACCACCAAGGGTACCCGGACACAGGGGTCGTCGTAGCCTGTAGCCCTTGCGCGCTGACCGTACGGACCGTACGGTTGCGGGGTCATGCCGAAGCCGAAGACCTACGGAGCCGAGGAAGCGCGCACGCACCTGCCGGAGCTGCTCGAGCGCGCGCATCGCGGCGAGCGCAGCGTCATCACGAAGCGCGGCAAGCCCTACGCGGAGGTCGTGCCCGTGGGCAGCCACGCGGGGAAGCCCCGGCTCGCGTTCCTGTCGCTGGCCGGATCCGGGAGTGGTCTGTGGGGGAGTTCCTCGCGCGAGACCATCAAGCGCTTGCGGGACGAGTGGGAGTGACGCTGGCCACACAGGTGCCGGACGGCGCCACGGTGTTGATCGACACCAACCCGATCATCTACCTGCTGGAGGGCAACCCCCTCGGGGAGCCGTTTCGGTCGATCTTCGAGGCGGTCGATCGCGGGCGGATCGCCGCGATGGTGACGCCCATCACCATCGCGGAGGTGGTCACAGGGCCTCTGAAAGCAGGCAAAGAGGCGCTGGCAGAGCGATACCGGCGAACGCTCACGCAGAACCCGGGCTGGAGCTTGCGCGCTATCGATGCCGACATTGCGGTGCTGGCGGCCCGACTTCGACTCCGTCATGCGTTGAAGCTCCCCGACGCCATGCAGCTCGCGGCGGCACTGGAAGCGGGCTGCCACGCGCTGGTCACGCACGACCGCGACTTCGCGAGCGTGACGGACATGCCGATCATCGGCCTGGGGCGGCGACGAGGCTGAAGCAGCGGGCGGCGGGCTGCGCCACTCAGGGATATGCGTGCCTAGCGTGGTCCGCTATGGTGCTCTCATGCGAGATCGCCGCTGCACCCCTCGCTCGCTGATCGCCTTCGCCATCGTCTGTGCTCTCGCCTCCGGCTGCGGCAGCAGCGGTGGTGGCTCGCTCGACTCGGGCAGCAGCGCGGATGCACCTCCCATCGTCATCGATGGCGACTTCCCCTGCCGCGCCGAGGCCGACGGCACGACCACGGCGGTGTTCGTGAACCGCTGCGCGTCGCCGCTCGAGATCCGCGGCAGCGACATCGAAGGCGCCACCGTGGCTCCCGGCGGGCACGTGTGCCGCAACCTCGGCACCGCCACGGAGGTGCTGTCGGCCAAGCGCTACTGGGGCTTCATCGGTGAGGACCCCGGCGGTGAGCACCACACGCTGGCGGAGTTCACGTTCAACACCGACTTCAATGACTTCGACTGGTACAACATCAGTCACGTCGACGCGCACAACCTCCCCATGCAGATCGTCCCGCTGGACCGCGAGAGCTGCGTGACGCTCACCTGCTCGGACCCGGCGCTGCTCACGGACTGCCCGGCGGTGGGGCGCTACACCGGGGCCGGCGACACGCTGATCTCCTGCGTGAGCCCCGACCGCGACAACGCCAACAGCCCGGTGGCGCTGTATTTCGAGTCTTGCGACGACGCCTATGCGTGGTCCGGCGACGACCAACACGGCGATGACCCGAGTCCCGTGCGCGCCTGCGCCGGCGAGGACTGGGCCATCGTGTTCTGCCCATGACCGGCCGCGCTCGCCTCACGCCTCTGCTCCTGTGCGTGCTCCTGCAGGCACCCGGCTGCGGAGGGCCCGACAGCATGACGCCGCGTGACAGCGGCTCGGCCGTGGACGCCAACTTGCCTCCCGTGGGCGGTGGCCTCGGCGCCGCCACCTTCACGAACGGCGAGCTCGACGCGCCCTCGCACGGGGGCACCATCACGTTCCAAGACATCGGTGCGGCGGGCTGGTACCCGAGCCGGCGCGACCCGGAGGAGGGCGGCTGCAACGCCTTCGAGAGCGACACCTGCTGCCTCGAGCGCCGCGAGGTCACGAGCAACGCGCTCACGCCGTGGGACGAGGACCTGATCCTCACGCTGCGCGGTCCACTGCAGATCAAGCAGCTGGCCGTCTATCAGCCCAGCGGCGGAGAAGGCGCATGGTCGCTCGTGTCCGCGTGGGACGCGCGCAGCCCCGGGAGCGCGGACGGCATCGCGTTCCGTGGCAACGACACCGAGACGGACGGCTTCAGCGGAGCCGTGGGGACCGAGTGCTTGGTGGACGTCTCCACCGACCGCGTGTTCCCGTGTGGCGCGGGCAGCAGCCCCTTCTGCCCCGCCTCGGCCGACGTGCGCTACCACGGCTGGTCGGGCTCGAAGCTCTTCGTGCTGCTCGCGCGCATGCCGCACGCCGGCGAAGTCACCGCGGGGACACCGTGCTCCGACACCACCGACGGCAACTGGTACGACGCGCCGTGGCTCGGCCTGAGCCTCGGCGAGCTGGTGCGCGCCGGCGCGTTCTCGGGCTGCCAGTGCTACGCGAAGAACCCGGACGAGTGGTGGCTGGGCGACGGCTGCGGGCAGTTCAACGTGTTCGAGGTGGTCAACGACAACAACGAGTTCCGCAACCTCGACCTCTTCAGCACCAACTTCTTCGGCTACGCCGGCTACGTGGGCGAGGGCCCGTGCGGCTCGGCGTGCGACGTCTCGGGGCTCGCCGGAGCGGTGGACCTGATCGACAAGGACACGCACGAGGAGGCCACCGCCGGCGCGCTCGCGTCTCCCAGCGGCGGCCCGGGCGCGGCCTTCCGGCGCCCCACCGAGGGCTTCCGCTACTTCGTCATCCACCTCGACGTCGCCTCACGCTCGGTGCAGCTCGCCATCGTGCACCCCGAAGCGGTTCCGGCTGGCATCGCCCCGCTGCTGCCCAGCCTGCCGGCCAGCGTGCCCGCCAGCACCATCAGCGCGCTGCTCGGGCTGCGCCTTCCAGAGTGACCGCCGACGCGCTTCAACGCGCGCGGGCGCCATGGCTTCGCAGGGCCGGACTCGCTAGCATCGAGCGATGGCCACCGAGTTCCAGTTCACGCGACGCGGGTTCCTGTGGGTCGCGCTCGGCACGCTCGCCGGGGCGTGCGGCACGCGACGCGAGGGCGCTCCAGCGTCGGACGCCACGGCAGCCACGCAAGACGGAACCGTGCTGTGTGGGGCCCCGACGGGCGCCGACATCGAGGGGCCCTACTACGTGGCGGGCTCGCTCGAGACCGCCACCCTCGGCCCGGGCGCACTCACCCTGCGGGGCGCCGTCATGGACGCGCGCTGCCAGCCACTGCCGGGCGCCATGGTGGACGTGTGGCAAGCCGACGAGACAGGCGCGTACGCCAACGACCGCTACCGCGCCAAGCAGCGGGCGGGCGCGGACGGGAGCTACCAGTTCCAGACCACCAAGCCGGGGAACTACCTCAATGGGCCGCAGTACCGTCCTGCGCACATCCACCTGAAGGCTTCAGCGCCGGGCTTCCGGTCGCTCACCACGCAGCTGTACTTCCCCGACGACCCGTACAACGGCATCGACCCGTGGTTCGAGGCAGCGCGCCTGGTGTCCATGGAGTCCGGCGCGGCGGCTCGCTTCGACGTGGTGCTCGCGCCCGTCTAGCGCTCGCTGCGCCGCGCGTAGAGACTCCTCTACGACGCTGGGCGGAAGCGCGCTCGTGCGCTGGCGTACATCCGGAGACCTCGGCAGCGACCGGGGCAACCACGGAGTGAACTTCCATGCCTAGAGTTTCAGTGAGCCCCTCCGCGCGGGCAGCCGCCGCGCGTCTCCCCCAAATCCTGTGCGCCATCGCCATGGTCGCCGCGGCACCTGCCGCCTTCGCTGCAGGCGGCTGCGGCAGCGGTGGTGGCCGCGCAGAAGAGCCCGAGGCCGGCGCCGGCGTGCGGGGCGCTGTCACCATCGAGAACCGCAGCCAGTTCGACATCTGCTGGATGATGCTGATGCAGGACGAGGGCAACATCGCGCAGGACGTGGCGCTCAGCCCCGGCGCAAGCGTGGAGGTCAACGTCGTCGACGACACCAACCGGCTGTTCCTGACGGAGTGCGGCGGCCAGCGCAGCCTGCTGGGCCACCCCATGAACTGGTACGGCACGGCCCAGGGTGAGGCGGAGTACCTGCAGAATCTGCAGCATGACCGCATTGTGCTGTACGACCCAGGTCAGGCTCCCGGGAGCGCCACCGATCACCGCGCCGTGGCGCTCAACCCGCGGCCCATCTCGGACTGGATCTTCTGGAGCCCCACCCCGGACTCCGGCCTCGCGTCGGAACTGCACGCTGCGCTGCTCCAGAAGGCGCGCAGTGAGAGCTGGAGCGAGACCCTCGACTTCTCGCTCCTGCTGGGCGGCTGGAGCGAGCTCCGCAACCGATACACCGGCATCCTCACGGGCCGCAGCGTGCAGGCCGCTGGCTTTGCGCGCTGGCCCGACGGGCACTGCACCATGCAGGCCTTCGGCTACGAGCAGGGCCACGACGGCTCCGACTACGCGGGCCCGCTGCGCGTGGGCGTGAGCACCCAGCTCGACATCCCGTGTGCGGCGCTCACCTACGCGGCCGGCCTCCCCGGTGCCAGCCCCAACTCGCTCGCGGCCGAGGGCAGCAGCACGGGCGGTGGTGGCGGTGGCGGGACCCCTGGCGGCGGCTGCAGCAACTCGTGCGCGTCCGCCAACGACGGCGAGTGCGACGACGGCGGGCCCAACTCGCTCTACAGCGTGTGCCAGCTGGGCACGGACTGCGCGGACTGCGGCGGCCGCTGAGCCCGAGTCGGTGCATACTCCTCGCGACCATGGGACAACGACGACCCAAGCCCGAGGAGCCACGCTCGGGCTACATCACCAGCGAGGGCTACGCCCGCATGAGCGAGGAGTTCGAGCAGCTCTACCGCGTGGAGCGCCCGAAGGTGGTCAAGGGCGTGGCCGTGGCCGCCGCCGAGGGTGACCGCTCCGAGAACGCCGAGTACATCTACGGCAAGAAGAAGCTGCGCGAGATCGACCGTCGCCTACGCCACCTGGGCCAGCGCCTCAACGCGGTCACGGTGGTGGAGCCCAACGAAGACCGCGACGACGGCAAGGTCTACTTCGGCGCCTGGGTGCGCCTCGAGAGCGAGACCGGCGAACAGCTCGTCCTCCGCATCGTGGGCCCCGACGAGTTCGACGGGAAGCGCGGCTTCATCAGCATGGACTCGCCTGTCGCCAAGGCGATCCTGCGAAGGGAAGAGGGCGATTTGGTGAAGGTGGAACGCCCCCGCGGCACGACCACTTTCGAGATCGTGGAGGTCAGCTACCGCCCCCTCACGTGAACGTGCTCGTCGGCTACCGACGTCCTCCGTTCATGTTGGGATCGATACGGGCGAGGAATGGATTGAAAATCCGCGTGTCCTTGGTTCGACCCCGAGCTTGGGCACCCTACCTCGAGGCGTTCGTCGCCCGATTACTGAGCAGCGCCATGGCACAAGAGACCTCGCAGGCCGCAGGCATCTCTCCCAGCGCGCCCTCCCGCAGACCAACGGAGCGGCCAAGAGTCGGAGTCGGGACCTGCGAGACCTCACGCGTCCGGGGCGGGCAACACGGGACAGGAGGAATCCGGCGCGGTCGGCTGAGCTGGGAAGGGGTCCGCCGCGCCTGTCGTCGAGCCCAGCCGAGCCCACAGACGCCACCGTGGAGGGCGAGGGGCGTCCTGGGCAGCGGGACTTGGGGGGCCCCAGGAAACAAACGAAGTGCCGTTTCCAGGGGGGTACCAGAGCGAGCGCCAGCGCGAGCGATCCCGCAGACCAGGATGCCCCTCGCCCTCGTCACGATCACGCCGCCCTAGGCGCGTACGGGGTTTCGAGCTAGAAGGCGCACATGGAGATTTTCATCGATTCGGCCGACCTCGACGAGATTCGCGATGTGGCTGCCATGGGCGTCGTCGACGGCGTCACCACCAACCCCTCGCTCATCGCCAAGACCGGGCGCCCGCTGAAGGATGTCATCGTCGACATCTGCAAGATCGTGGACGGGCCGATCAGCGCCGAGGTCCTCGCCACGGACTACGAGGGCATCGTGCGCGAGGGGCGCGAGCTCGCGAAGCTGCACAAGAACGTGGTCGTGAAGGTCCCGCTCATCGCGGATGGCCTCAAGGCCGTGAAGACCTTCACCGCAGAGGGCATCAAGACCAACGTCACGCTCTGCTTCAGCGTCACGCAGGGCCTGCTCGCGGCCAAGGCCGGCGCCACCTACATCAGCCCGTTCGTGGGCCGCGTGGACGACATCAGCGGCGACGGCATGGACCTCATCGAGCAGCTGGTCACCGTCTACGCCAACTACGGGCTCAAGACCAAGGTGCTGGCCGCCAGCATCCGTCACCCGCGCCACGTGGTCGAATGCTTGATGCTGGGCGCGCATGTGGGCACGCTCCCGCGCAGTGTCATCTTGCAGCTCGTGCAGCACCCCCTCACCGACCTCGGTCTCGCCAAGTTCCTCGAGGACGCCAAGAAGATCCCCAAGTCGTGACGTCGCGCCGGGTCAGCGCGCGGCCCGGGGTCTCGCGGTGACCCGTGCCGCGTGCACGGGGCTCGGTGCCCTGCTGGCTGGGCTCGTGCTGCTGATCAGCGCGGGCGCCACGGCCCAGGCCGAGCGCGAGCCCTCTGGTATCCTCAGCGCACCGCTCTTGCTGCAGCACAGCTGCCTCGCCGATGGCTGCGAGTCCGCCGGGGTGGGTGGGGCGCTGCTGCTGGACCTCCAGCACCCCCTGCGCGCCGCACCGTGGCTGGGCCTCGGAGGCATCGTGGGCATCGGAGTCGTGGGCGGCGAAGCGGACACCACGCGCGTGTTCGTCCCGGTGGGGGCCAGCGTGGTGGCGGGCCTCTTCCCCGGGCCCACCCGGCGCTTCGGCGTCGAGCTGCGCGTGCGCGGCGGCGGCTGGTTCGGCGCGGGTGCGTGGGGCCAGGCAGCGCGCGCCGACCTCGGCGGCGGGGGCTTCTTCAGCGGGGGGGTGCACGTTGCGCTGGGGCTCGGCGCCCCTGCCGTACGCGACCGGCTGCGGGTGACCCTCGGCCTCGACATCATCCGTCTCTTCGGTTCTCGGCCCGTCACGTTGTACGCTCCGGGCTTCGCGCTCGCCTGGCACAGCGCCACCCGAACGACCGGAGCCACCCCATGACCCCCGACTCGCCCGACCAGGGCTGGCGCGCCCCGCACATCCACATCGAGGTCGTCGACGACCGCAGCGCCACGGCGCGCTGCGACCAGGGCTTCCTCAAGCTGCGCCGCCTGCAGCTCCGCAACCGCTACGAAGACGGCACGGCCAGCGCGCCCTATCCGTACGACATCGTGGACCGCGCGGCCCTCGACGCGGTGGTGATGGTGCTGCACCGCAGCGGGCCACGCGGCACCGAGGTGTGCGTGCGCTCGTCGCTGCGGCCCCCCCTCGGCGTGCGCGCCACCAGCGAGGACCAGTACGTGTCCGTGCTGTGGGAGGTGCCCGCGGGCCTCATCGAGCCCGAAGAGGCCGCCGGCGTCAGCGTGGATGGCGTGCTCCCCGGCGTGCTGTCGTGCGCGTCCCGCGAGACGCTCGAAGAGACGGGCTACGTGGTCCCCGAAGAGCGCTTCACGGCCCTCGGGCGCATGACCTACCTCAGCCCCGGTGTGTTGGCCGAGCGCCTGCACTACGTGGCCGCGTCACTCGACGGCTGCCAAGTGGGCGACCCCACGCTGGACGGCTCGCCCGTCGAGGAAGGCAGCGCCCTGCGCTTCGTCACGCTCACCGAGGCCATCGCCGCCGTGGACGCCGGCCACATCCAAGACGCCAAGACCGAGGTGGCGCTGCGCCGCTTCGTGGCTCAGCAGAGCCAGCGCGCATGAGCGCGCCGCGCGTCCTGGTCATCTACAAGCGCACCACCTTCCAGCGCTTTCGTGGGGGCAAGAGCACGCGCATTCAGGCCCTCCTCGACCAGGGCCACCGCAGCGTGGCCTCGCTGCTCGAGGCGCACGAGGCGCACCTGGCCACGCTCGAGCGCACCAAAGAAGTGCTCAAGCATCTGGGCGTCGACGCGCGCTTTCGGCACAGCTACACGCCCGAGCCGGACGACGCGTGGGACCTCGTGGTCACCCTGGGTGGCGACGGAACGCTGCTGTGGGCCTCGCACCTGGTGGGCCCCGAGACCCCCATGCTGGCCATCAACTCGGCGCCGCGCACCAGCGTGGGCTACTTCTGCGCGGGTGACTCCGGCCAGGTGGGCGAGCTCATCGAGGCGGCCCTCGCGGGAGACATGCGCGCCACCAAGCTGAGCCGCATGCAGGTCAGCGTGGACGGCGAGCTGGTGCACACGCGCGTGCTCAACGACGTGCTCTTCTGTCACGAGTGCCCGGCCGCCACCACGCGCTATCTGCTGAAGCGCGGAGACCTCGAGGAGTCACAGATGTCGAGCGGCCTGTGGGCGGGCCCGGCCGCGGGCTCCACGGCGGCGGTGCGCAGCGCGGGCGGGCGGGTGCTGCCCATCGGCTCGCAGAAGCTCCAGTTCGTGGTGCGCGAGCCCTACCACCGCGGCGACGCCCGCCTCCAGCTGCAGAAGGGCGTGCTGGCCGCCGACGAGGAGCTGACGCTGGTCAGCCTCATCCGCGAAGGCCAGCTCTACTTCGATGGCGCCAACCGCGTGCAGGCCGTGGACATCGGCTCCGAGGTCACGTTCTCGCGCTCGCCCGAGACGCTGCACTTGCTCGGCCTGCGTGGCACCCGCCGCCCGCCGTCGACGGAAGACGACCCCGGCACATCTGGCTGACACTTGCGGCGCCGCCGCGGGCTATCCTCGCGCGGTGCGCTCCCGGCTCGTGACCACGCTGCTCTCGCTGACGCTCCTGACGGGGGGCGCGGCCATGGCCCTCGCGCTCTACGCGGCGCGCACGGACGCCGAAGAGCTGTCCGCGGCGCTCTTGGCGCAGGCGGGCGCGCGCACCGAGGCGGAGCTCCAGCGCTTCTTCGAGCCCACCCAGGCGCTGCTCGCCACCACGCACGAGTGGGCCGCCGAGGGGCTGCTGGACGTCCACGACACGGCCGCCCTCAACGCGCGCTTCGTCCCCATCCTGCGCCACTCGCCGTCCATCTCGTCCATGCTCATCGCCACGGAGGCGGGCGACGAGTACATGCTGCTGCTGCACCCCGACGGCCGCTTCGAGAACCGCGTGGTGCGCGTCACGGACCCGGCGTTCGGCGTCACCCGCAACCAGCGCATCGAGTTCGACGGAAGCGGCAACCGCGTTCGCGAGCGCGTCGAAGAGCTGCCCTATGACCCCCGCGAGCGGCCCTGGTTTCGCGGGGCCCTGTCGCGCCCCGACGCCGCGCACTGGACCGAGCCGTACACCTTCCGCACCACCCGCGAGCCCGGCATCACCACCAGCCGCGTGGCGGACGCGCCCGGCCAGCGCCTGATCGTGGCCTTCGACATCAAGCTGCTGGACCTCAGCCGCTTCACCACCAGCCTGCGTATCCGCGAGCGGGGCTGGGTCGCCGTGCTGCTCGGCCACAAGGTCATCGGACTCCCCGGGCCGCGCTCGCTCGAGGCGCTGCAGGAGCAGTTCGCCGACGGGCTGCCCGCGCCCGAGGTGCTGGACGTGCCCGCGCTGGCGGAGCTGGCGGGCAACGAAGACGGCGAGCCGGCGCGCGTGGAGCTGGGGGACGAGACCTACGTGGGTGTGGCCCGGAGCTTCGAGCTGACGCCCGGCACCAGCCTGCGCGTGCTCTCGGCGCTGGCCGAGTCGGACGTCCTGGTGAGCGTCCATCAACAGCGCAACCGCCTGCTCGTGATGCTGCTGGTGGCGCTCCTGGTGGCGCTCGGCGCCTCGCTGCTGCTCTCGCGCTCCATGCAGCAGCTGCGCCCACCGCCGGGTCTCGAGGGCCAGCAAGTGGGCCAGTACAAGCTCGAGTCACGCCTCGGCGAGGGCGGCATGGGCACCGTCTATCGGGCCAGCCACGCCATGCTGCGCCGCCCCACCGCCATCAAGCTGCTGCGCGAGGACCGCCGGCGCGCCAAGGACCTTGCCCGCTTCGAGCGCGAGGTGCAGCTCACGGCGCAGCTCACCCACCCCAACACCATCGCCATCTACGACTACGGCCTCACGCCGGACGGCGCGTTCTACTACGCCATGGAGTATGTGGAGGGCGTCACGCTGCAGGCGCTCATCAACGCGGTGGGCCCGCTGCCCTCGGCGCGCGTCATCCACATCCTCCAGCAGGTGCTGGGCTCGCTCGCGGAAGCCCACGACGTGGGCCTCATCCACCGCGACATCAAGCCCGCCAACATCATGCTGTGCGAGCGCGGCGGCGTGGCCGACGTGGTCAAGGTGCTGGACTTCGGGCTGGTGAAGCGCCTGGCCCCGCGCGACTCGGAGAAGGACCTCTCCGGCACCGACAACTTCGCCGGCACTCCGCTCTACCTGGCCCCCGAGTCGGTCACCAACCCGAAGCTGCTGGACGCGCGCAGCGACCTCTACTCGGTGGCCGCCGTGGGCTACTTCCTGCTCACGGGCACGCCCGTCTTCCAGGGCAAGACCGCGGTCGAGACCATCACCCAGCACCTCAAGTCGGCGCCCGAGACGCCCTCCGCGCGGCTCGGGCGTGCCATCGCGGCCGACCTCGAGCGCGTCTTGCTCATGGCGCTGGCCAAGGCTCCCGAGGGCCGCCCCGAGAGCGCGCGCGAGTTCGCGCAGATGCTCGAGACGTGCACCGATGCCCACGCGTGGCGCCAGCAGGACTCGCGCACGTGGTGGCGCACGCACGGGGCCGTGGTGCAGGAGACCGCTGCGGGTGAGGCGCAAACGCAGACCAGCCAGCCGCCCGAGGCGCTGACCGTGGACATGACGCGGCGCACGCTCAACACCGATCCGGACTGAAGGGGCCGGCAACACCCTGGTGACGACAGGCCGTCGGTGGGTGCATTTCTGGGCCAGCCTGCTACATGGCGCCCCGTGGCGACGCTGGCACACACGATCGTACGCGCGGAGGGCAAGACGCCCACGCGCAGCCTGCTGTTCCTGCACGGCATCCTCGGGACGCGCGCCAACTGGCGTGGCATCGCGCGCAGGCTGGTGGATGAGCGCCCCGAGCTCTCGGTCGTCCTGGTGGACCTGCGCGGTCACGGGGACTCCCTCGGGATGCCTGGCCCCTCCACCATCGAGCAGGCCGCCCGTGACCTCCGGACCCTCGAGGCGGTGCTCGAGACCCCGGTGCGAGGTGTGCTCGGGCACAGCTTCGGCGGCAAGGTCGCCATGCAGTACGCGCTCGACCGCGCCGACCCGCTCGACACGCTGTTCGTCATCGACTCGTCGCCGGGGCGCGAGCTCAGCCCGGACAGCCATGGGGGCGAGCCCGAGACGCCGCGCATCCAGGAGACGGCCCACATCCTCCGCACCCTGCGCCAGCTGCACTTCCCGATGGCCACCCGCGAGGACTTCGTCGCGGCCATCGAGGCTGCCGGGCTCAGCCGGCCGATCGCGCTCTGGCTGGCCATGAACCTGCGGCGCATGGCCGATGGGCGCCGTGACTTTCCGCTGGACCTCGACGAGGTCGAGAACCTGCTCGCCAGCTACTACGCCACGGACACGTGGGCGGCCGTCGAGCGTCCGCGCGGGCGTGGGCACGTGCACATGATCGTCGGGGGGCTCTCCCCCGTGTTGACCCCGGCCGACCTGGCGCGCGTGAAGCTGGCCAGCCGCGAGCACGACGCCGTGCACCTGCACGTCATCCCCGAGGCCAATCACTGGGTGCACGTGGATGCGCCCGATGCGCTGCACGAGCTGCTGCTGCTCGGCACGCGCAATCTCGGGCGCTGAAGCGGCGTTGCGCTCCGCGCGGCTCAGCTGCCGAGCGTGATGCCGATGACCAGGGTGCCGCCGTCGTGCGCCTGGCCGGCCACGAAGAAGGGGTCACCAGGCGAGGCCAGCACCTGCAGCAGGGGCAGGTAGTCCGACTGGTTGGGCCGGTTGATGCTGACCCGCACCCGGATGCGGCCATCGGGCATGACCTGCTGCACGCGGATGCGCAGGCGGCGCCCGTTGGGCAGCGCGATGTCCGCGTCCTGGTCGGCCTGCAGGGTGACGCGCGGGCGCGAGAGCACCTGCATGGTGCGGAACGTGTTGAACGGCGGCCGCTGCAGCGCGCCCACCCCGGCCAGGCTCGGGTCGATGGTGCCGGGCTCTTCCTTGGCCAGGATCACCACGACGTTGGCCTGCACGGCCGGCGTCTGCGCCGCGACCAGCGCGGGCGCGACCAGCCCGGCCACCAGCCCGAGGGCGAGCCAGGCGGTCTTCGTTGCAGTGGTCATCGTGGTCATGGGGCGGTTCACCGTACGTACTCCTCGTCGCTGATCCAGACGACCGCTACCGGTACGTCTTGTTCCCCTGGGACTTGGAAGACGGTTCCGATATTCGTTCCGAAGTCCACTTCTTCCACTTCGGTGCCGAGATGGGTGGCGACGATCACCTCGGGGTCGTCTTCCACCACCACCTCGGTGTCCGGGCGGGGCGTCACCACCTCAGCGACGGGCGTCCCACGGCCTGCGCCGGGGTTCTCGTCCGGCCGGAGCGCGATGGCCAGCAGCGCCGCCGCAGCGAGCGCCACCACGGCAACCAAACCCGGCCAGCGGGCGCCCTGATCGGCGGCCTTCTTCGGGGCAGGCAGCGCGGCCGGCTTCTGGCCAGCGGCGTCCGGCAGCCCGAGCTTGGGCTCGAAGGCCACCTTCTCCGAGCGCGGCGGCAGGGTGCCCAGCCCCTCGCCCTCGATCAGGCGGAGCTTCGGACGCTTGCGCGGCGCCGAGCCCGTGCCGTCGTCGGCCAGTGCGCCTTCGTCGCTGGTGGTCTGGCTGGCACCCGCAGGGGCCTCGATGCCCGCCCAGATGGCGTCGAACAGGCTGGCCGACTCGGCCTGGCTGAGCTGGGCCGCGTCTTCGGTGGCGACGTCGCCGATGAAGCCGCCCAGCCGCTCGAGGGCTTGCTGCCGGCCGCGATCGACCGCCGACTCGTCCAGCAGAGCCAGCACGTCATCGTGCTCACTCCCGGCGAGATCGCCGTCGAGCAGGCGCTGGAGCAACGTGTCTTCGATGCGTGGTGTGCTCATGGTGTCACTCCCTGACCTCGAGATCGCCCTGCAGATACTCCGACAGCTGCTCCTGCATCTTGCGACGCGCGTGAAAGAGGCGGCTCATGATGGTGCCCTTCGGGACGTCCAGCACCTCGGCCATCTCCTCGTAGCTGAGGCCCTCCACCTCGCGCAGCAGGATCACCTCGCGGTGGTATTCCGGCAGCGTGTCGAGCGCGCTCCGGATGGCGTCGCTCAGCTCGCGGCGCAGCACCGTCTTGGCCGGGTTGCTGTCCGAGATGCTGGGCAGCAGTGCGCCGTCGCCGGCCACGTGACCCTCGCGCGAGATGGTGTCGTCGTAGTCGACGCCCTTCTTGCGGCTCACGCGCCGGATGTGATCGATGGAGAGGTTCATGACGATTCGGTAGAGCCAGGTGTAGAAGCTCGACGAACCCTGGAAGTTCTGGATGTGGTGGTGGACCTTGATGAACGCGTCTTGGACGACGTCCATGGCGTCCTGTTTGTTCTTCACGACGCCCAACGACACGGCGAACGCCCGGCGGTGGTACTTCTCGAAGAGCTCGCGAAACGCGTCGCGGTCGCCCGCTTGCACGCGGGCAACGAGCTCGGCGTCGAGCTCCCGTTCTTTTAGGGCAGCTTCCCGTTTGATATTGGTTGTGGACGCTGCCTGTTGCGTTTCATTCACCGTGGCCCCCTAGGAACCGGCGGTGCGCATCGCGCACGGAACGGAGCCGTTGTACCACGAACTCCTGGTAACCGCAGAGGACTTCGACGCGCGGCGGGCGGGGCCCGGCTCTGGTAGAGTCGCGGGCGTGCCAGAGCTGCCACCCGACGACGAGCCGAGCCCCCCCAACCCCGGGGAGACTTGCTCGCAGCACGAGGAACGCCAAGCCGTGCTGCGCTGCCCGCGCTGTAGCCGCCCGGCCTGCTTCAGCTGCTGGCAGCCCGTTCAGCGGCGCTGCCACAGCTGCGTGATGGCCTTCCCGGCCGAGGTCGCGCCCGCCATCCCCTGGGAGACCGACGGCGTCCCCTTCTGGACGGGCCTTGGGGCTACCCTGCGTCAGTCCTTCTCGCCCACCGCGACCGCGCCGGCCATGGGCCACGGCGATGTGCGCTCGGCGCTGTCGTTTGCGCTGCTCACGTGGCTGCCGTTCGCGGCGCTCCAGGGTGTCATCCCCTACACCCACACGTTGCTCTTCCAGGAGCTCGAGGTGCGCGTGGCGGGCAGCGGCGGGGTCCTGGTGGCCCTCGACGTGGCCCGCGCCGTCTCGCTCGGGGTGCTCTTGGGAGGGGTGCAGCTCGCCGCGATGGGCCTCGCGTTCGCGAGCTTGTCCCACGCCTATGGGCTCTCGGGGGTGGCCAGCGCGGCGGCAGCCTGGCGCACCGTCTTGTATCGCGGCTTCATCGTGCTGCTGTTGCCGTCGCTCATGGCGGGCGGGCGGGCGCCGTCCGACCTGGTGGCCAACCTCATGTTCTTCACGGGGTTGTTCGAGCCCAACGTCTACACCCTGGTGGTGGTGGTGGCCGGGGTCTGGCTGCTGACCACGCTGCGCACCAGCGCCCGCCTCGCGCAGGGGGTGGGGCCCGGCATGTCGTTCGTCATTCCGTTCATGGTCATGGCCGTGGGCGTCCTGGTTCGCCTGTTGGCCGAGACGGCCTGCCAGCCGCTCATGCCCGAGCTCGCGACCGAGGCCCCCGTGAGCACACCGGCGCCCGCCGAGCCTGCGGCGCCCGTCGTGCCGCCGCTCCGTACCCCCCTATAGCCGGTCCGGCGTGACCACGAACTCCACCTCGCAGAGACCGCTGGGCCCCCGCACCAACATGTAGGCCGCGCCCGTGGCGAACGGCTCGAAGCGCGGGGCCCCCGTGAGGTAGGCCGCCAGACCCGCCACCTTGGGCATGTGGGTGACCAGCGCGATGGTGTCGCTCGCGCCCGTCGTGCTGAGCGGAGCCAGCGCCTGCGTCGTGCTGCCTTCTTCGGCCGAGAGCGCCAGGTGCACACTGACCGGGACGTCGCACGCCGGGTGGACGCGCTGCACCAGGATCTCGGCGGTCTGCACGGCGCGCACCAGAGGGCTGGTGTACACGTGCGAGAGGCGCACCCCACGCTTGGCAAGGGCCTGTGCGACGTCACGCACACCCGCGCGTCCAGCCGGGGTGAGCCAGCGGCGCTCGTCCACCGGGGTGGTGTCGTAGGGCACGGCCTCGCCGTGACGAACCAAGAGGATGCGCATGGCCTCACGATAGCGCAGAGCCCTGGCCCGCGCCTGATTCGTGCCACCGTCGAGTTGCTGCAAGCGGCTCGTTGAAGAACTCTCCCGCTAGGCGCGAGCCGTTCCCCACTCATGACCCTCCGCAGCGACCAACACTTCGTCATCCGACTCGGGCTCGTGCTCTTGGCGCTCGCCGCCCTCGCGGGGCTGTTCGAGCTCTTCGCGCGGCAGGCGCCCTACACCCCGCTCGCGCTCGGGCTGTTGCCGGGTCCCATTCAGCAGCTTCGCGATGCGGCGCTGGTGCATGGGCTGGTGGCGCTGCTGGCGGGCCTCCTGCTGCCGGCGGCGTGGGCTGATGCCGCGCCCGCGCGGTTCGTGAAGGTGCTCGCTGCGGGCCACGGGCTGCTCTTCGCGACGCTGCTCTATGCTGCGGTCAGCGGTCGCATGGCCGTGCAGATCTGGGATCCGCGGCCGCTCGCGGTGGTGCTCACGGCGCTCCGCATCGTGGGCCACCTGATCGTGGTGGGGGCCTACTTGGTGTGGGCACGCCGGCTCTGGCGTGGCGCCGCGGCCTGAGGCTCGGGCGGTCCCGCTGCCACCGCCAGCACCTTGTGCGTCAGCTTGGCGATGCCCACCTCGGCGCCGTCGAGCTGTCTGTCCGCGCCCAGCGGCAAGAGGCGCGCGGGGCCGTCACTCCCGGTGATGCGTGCGTGGGTGGCGGTGAACACGATCACGCGCAGCCGTCGGTGGCTGAGGATGTGTTGCACCTCCCCCACGGGCTCGCTGCTCACGCGGGCGCTGATCCCCGCGACCATGAGCGCGCCGTTGGCCGCAGCATGCAGTGGCGCATGCGCCTCGCTGCTCTCGAGCGGCGCCATGGGTAAGCCGTAGAGCCCTCCGAAGAGCGAGTCGTCGCCGCGCACCAATGCCACCTCGGCGCCGCGCGTGGCCACCACTGCCACGAGGCTGGTGGGCCGCGGCGGCGCCTTGCGGGGGATGCGAGGCAGCTCGTGCGCGATGCCCTGCTGGCGCGCCACACACAGGTCGCGCGCCGGGCACGCGTCGCAACCGGGGCTCTTGACGGTGCACACCAGCGCGCCCAGCTCCATCATGGCTTGGTTGAAGTCGCCGGGCCGCTCGCCCACCACCAGCTGCTCGGCCAGGTCCCACAGGCGCACCTGCGTCACGCGGTCGGGCAGTGCGCTGGTGATGCCGAACAGCCGAGTGAGGATGCGCGCGACGTTGCCGTCCACGATGGGCTCCTCGAGACCGAAGCAGACGCTGCCGAGCGCCCCTGCCGTGTAGCGGCCCACCCCGGGCAGCGAGAGGCGCGCCTCGGGGTCACGTGGGACAGCCCCTCCGTAGCGCGCGACCACCTCGCGCACCCCCTGGTGGAGCATGCGTGCCCGACGGTAGTAGCCGAGGCCGCTCCACGCGGCGAGCACCTCGTCTTCGCTGGCCAGCGCCAGCGCCTCGAGCGATGGGAACCGCGAGAGGAAGCGCTGGTAGTAGGGCAGGACCGTGTCCACACGCGTCTGCTGGAGCATCACCTCCGATACCCAAACGGCATAGGGGTCGTGAGCATGCTCGCGCCACGGGAGCTGGCGCTTGGCTCGGTCGTACCAGCTCAGCAACGCCGCGCGCAGGAGCCTGATGTCGGGGCCGCTCACGCGCGAGAACGTGCAGGCTCTGGCAGAGTCGGTCAAGCTCCGCTCATGGTGCATCGCTCCGCAGCGCTGGCGTTCATGGGGCTCGTGCTCGGGTGCGGGGGCAGCGACGCTGCCGACACGCCTGCGCCTGGGCCGAGCACGCCCAGCTCATCGCAGCCCGCCGAGACGCCACCGTCGGCTGCCTTGCCGCCACCCGAGGTGCAGCTCACATGGCTGCCCGGCGGAGGGCTGGCGCTCGAGAACGCCGATGATGGCCCGGTGTCGCTGGCGCGCGAGCTGACGCTCCAGGCAGGCGAGGGGAGCGAGCCCACGCGCCTCCAGCTGGGTCTCGACTGCGCGTCGGTGGGTGCACCCACTCCGGCTGGTGCTGCCGCCTGCATCACGTTGGTTCCGGGAGCCGCGCTCGCTCTCGGCCGGTGGCCCGACGACCACGGCGCATGTCGTTGCCCGCCGTGCGTAGACACGGCAGAAGCCGGCTCATTCGTGATTCACACCTGCGACCAAGGGCAGGCTCTCACGCGCAGCCTGCCGCCACGCTGAAGCGGCGCCACGGGAGCGCTGGTCCCAGGACGATTCGGGCAGCGCTCTCTCACACCTTTGCGCCGAAGGGCCGCAGGTTCTCGCCCGTCTGCTCCGAGGCCGGCACGGTGGAGTACGAGCGTGTGCGCTGGCGCTTGCGGTGGGGAGCCGCATGGCCCGCCGTGAAGAGGCGGCGCAGCAAGAGACGCGCTCCCACCGACACCAGCCCCAGCAACGAGAGCAGCGTGAGCGCCCAGGTCAGGCCGCTCAACCACGTATCAATCTCTGTACCAGTCATGGGTCATACCTCTACTGTACTGGCTAGTCCTCATAACGCATCGCGTCAAGGTCTGCGGCCGCGTCAGCTCCGGAACGCCTCCAATGACACCCACTTGTGTCGTTTCAGGCATGAAAATTCGGATTTGCAGTCTTGACGCACATGCTAAGTGGGACTAGTTGGGTTGATAACGCACTGCGTCATATCCGCAACCGCGCACCAGGAGCAACCCGTGCAGACCATCACGACCCAGATCAAGACCAGCGGCACGCGACTTCGCGACAGCGGCACCGCCTTCGCGACCACCACCTACGAGGCCACCGGCGCGTTCGTGGACGCCACCGTCGAGGCGACCAAGCTTGCCTACGAGCAGATCCTCGCCACCCTGACCGAAGCGGGCACCGAGCTCGCCACCGAGGCCAAGACCGCCGGGGCCGAGGCCGCCGCCGTCCTCAAGGTGGAGGCCGACTCCTGGAAGGAGTTCCTCAACCTCCCGATGCCCACGCTCACGCTCAGCAAGCCGGACGTGCAGCTCCCGGACGCCGCCCAGCTCGCCACGCAGCTGCGCGCCGCGCCCCGTCAGGTGGAGGGCCAGGTCCTGCGTGTCGTCCACAAGGCCATCGAGGACCTCGGTGAGCGCGTCGAGGCGCGCATCGAGGTGCTCGAGCTGGCCAACGTGGTGGCCCTCCCCGCCGCCAAGAAGGCCAAGGTCCAGAAGGGCGCCAAGGCCGCCAAGGCCATCAGCGCCCCGGTGCGTGGCTACGACGGGCTGACCGCGCGTGAGGCCGCCACCATGATCCAGGGCGCCACCCTGGCCAAGGTCGAGTCCATCCTCGAGTACGAGCGCGCCAACAAGGGCCGCGCCACGGTGGTGCGCGCCGCCGAAGCCCGCCTCGCCTGAGGCACACCTCGGGCCTCCGGTGCGCAGCGATCCCTACCGACCCGGGTGAAGTAGAGCTAGGGTCAGGCATGTCCGCGCGACGTGCTGGCTCTCGGTTCACGTTCCCGGCGCTGCTCTGCGTGGCGCTGGCGTGTGCCTCACTCTCGCCACCACGCGCCGCTGAGGGGCAGCCCCCGCAGGGGCAGCCTGCGCCCAGCCCACCGGCCGCCGCCATCAGCGCTGCCGAGGTGGGCCACTACGCGCACGCCGCCGTGGCGGCGGACCGGGAGCTGGCCTCACTCGCGGCCCTTCAGGTGCTGCAGGCAGGCGGAAACGCGGCCGACGCCGCTGCGGCCGCCATGCTGGCGCTCGGTGTGGTCAACCCCTCGAGCAGCGGCTTCGGAGGGGGGGGCTTTGCGCTCTACTACGACAACTCGCCCACGCCGCGCGCGCCCAGCGAACCCAACACCGTGGTGGACCTGCGTGGCGCCGCGCCCGAGGGGCCACTCGCGCGCCTCACGTTCATCGACTTTCGTGAGCGCGCCCCCTTGGCCTCCACGGCGGCGATGTTCGTGGACGCCCCCGCGGCCGGCACGGGCCCTATCGCCGGTGCATCGCAGCTGGGTGGCCTCGCCAGCGGTGTGCCGGGAGAGCCCGCGGGCATCGCCACGCTGGTGGGGCGCTTCGGGCGCCTGAGCCTGGCCGACGTGGCCGCGCCTGCCATTGCGCTCGCGAGCGAAGGCTTTCTGGTGGACGCGCGGCTGGTGGAGACGCTGGCCAGCTTTCGCGAGCAGATGCTGCGCGACCCGGGCCTGCGCCGTTGGTTCGGGCCCGCTGGGGAGGTGCAGCTCGGAGACCGCCTGACCCAGCCAGAGCTCGCCGCCACCCTGCGGACATTTGCCCAGCGCGGGCCGGCCAGCGTGTACGGGGGCCCCATCGGGCGCGCCATCGTGCGCGCCAACCGGGCGAGCGGCGGCATCATGACCTTGGATGACCTGCGCGCGTATCAGGTGGTGCTGCGCCAGCCGGTGTCGGCCGATGCCCTCGGGCACACCTGGGTCACGGCGCCCCCGCCCAGCGCGGGTGGCGTGACCATGCTGCAGAGCCTGCGCATGCTGGGGGCGCTGCGGCCAGCCTTCGCGACCGGGCCGGATGGCCTCCGGCACGCGCTGCTCGAGAGCTGGAAGGGCCCGTTCATCGACCGCCAGCGCTACTTCGGCGACCCGGACCACGTGCCCGTCCCGCTCTCGGGCCTGTTGGACCCTGCCCGCGCGGGCGCCCGTGCGTTGCGCTTCCACCCGCTCTTGGCGCTCTCGCCCGACACCTACGACCTGCCGCTGGAGCCGCTCGAAGGTGACGTCCAACAGCCCGAGAACGCCGGAACAAGCCACTTCTGCGTGGTGGACGCCGAGGGCAGCGTCGCCGCGGTGACCACCACGGTCAACCTGCCGTTCGGCGCGCGCTACAGCGCGGCGGGGTTCGCGCTCAACGACCAAATGGACGACTTCGCGCGGGCGGTGGGTGAGCGCAACGCCTACGGCTTGATCGGCGGCGAGCGAAACCTGCCTGGCCCCGGCCGCCGCCCGGTGTCCACCATGTCACCCACCATCGTGCTCGACGCGCAGGGACGCCCCGTGCTCTGCATCGGCGGGTCGGGCGGGAGCCGCATCGTCACGGCCGTGGAGCAGGTGGCGCTGAACATCCTGCGGCTGCACATGGACGTGGGCGCTGCGGTCTCGGCACCACGCGTGCACCACCAGGCGGACCCCAACGTGTTCAACAGCGAGACCATCGCGCCCCTGCCGGCCAACGCGCTCGCCGCCCTGCTGGCTCGTGGTCACCGGCACGCGCCCATTCGGAACATCGCCATCGTGCAGGCCATCCACATCGAACACACGCAGCGTGGTCGGCTCCTGCACGCTGCCGCCGACGCTCGCAAGGGCGGCGTCCCAGCAGGCTACTGACCACCCGGATGGGTCAGCGGAAGCGGTGGTCGGTGCGCGGCGGGCGCCGGCGACCACCACCACGCGAGATGGGGACAGGCGTGGGCTCGGGCTCGAGCAGGCTACCGAGCGCCTCGACGATGGCCTCTACCCCCTGCTCGAACGCCTCCTTCGCCCTGGATCCCAAGCTCTGCTGCGGTTTCTTGGCGGCGGGTCGCTCGGGCTGACTGGGAGAGATGCGTTCTGGCAAAGCTCCCTCATCATGCGAGTGCGGCTCCGCATGTCAATGGGATGTGCAGATCTTTCACCGCGCCGCTGTTCGGATCTGAAAGAACGCGTTGCAGAGTCGGGAGCCCCGGCGCGCCGGCGGCAGGTCCGTCGCACGAGATCGTCGACGATCACGCACGTCACGGGCTTGGCACGAACTTCGCTAAGGTGGCGTCCCGAAGTGGCGGCACGGTAAGCGTCGTTCTCGACGGACCACGCGGCACCTCGCCACTTCCACAACTCTGAAGGCCGCCCCTGACCGGGGCGGTCTTTTTCTTTGGTCTCTGGTCGAGGCTCCGGGCCGAGCGTTACTGGGCCGCGCCCGCGGCAGCCCCGGCGGCGGCGCCCACGAACAGGGCGATGACCATGACGTAGAGCGCGATGGAGCCCGAGACCAACAGCAGACGCCAGACGGTGACCGCCGCGAAGCCCGCCAGCGTGGTGGTCTGATGGGCCGCGCTGGTGGCGCGCGCCTCGAGCCAGATCACCGCAAAGGGCGCGATCAAGAAGCCCACGCAGGGCACGGCGAGCCACAGGTGGCCCGCGTTCGCGTAGCCGACGCCACGCAGGGTGTCCTCCCAGCTGCCACGCGCCTGCTTCATGAGCATGAGCGAGAGGTGCGCGCCGGCCATGGCGAAGGCCAGGCCGAACATGGCCAGCACCGGCGCCTGGACCGCCGTGAGCGGCACCATCAGGCAGCCAAACACGCCGAGGCCGATGCCCAGGCTCGCTCCGAGCGCCTGATCACCCGTGCCCACACCCACGGCTGCGCCCGCCACCGCGTAGAGCAGCGCGAACTGCAGCATGAAGAGCATGTTGCCCACCGTGTAGGCCACCACGCCGTAGAACGGCCCGCCGGTGAGCGTCTCGACCGACGGCCGAGCGAAGAACGCTTTCGGCGAGAAGCACACCTCGCGGGAGGTGTCCCAGAAGCCCCGCCACAGGCCGATGGTCTCGCGTCGCTCCCAAGGCACTGCGTTAACGCCGCGTGCCGCGCAGGCCACGCACATGGGCATGGGCAGCAGCGAGTCCAGGCAGCGCTCACAGCCGAACGTGCCGCAGCGGCTGCAGGTGAACGTGGCGGGCACCTCCTGGTGCACTCCGCAGGCGTTCCACACGACGGGCGGCGCAGCGCTCGGCTCGGCCGCGGGGCCGGCGTCCATGGGGTCCATGGCGCTAGAACTTCCCGGTCACCGAGAGGAACGTCATCTTGTCGTTGGTCTCGCGCAGGCGCGCCGACAGCGTCTTCACGAAGTTCCAGAGGATCTCGTAGGCCAGCTCCTTGTGCAGGAACAGCAGGTCCTCGAGGGCGTCCTTCGAGATCACCAGCAGCCGGCAGGCCTCGTGCACGCGCGCGTCGGCGCTGCGCGGCACGGCATCGATCAAGGCCATCTCGCCGAACGCGTCGCCTTCTCTGAGCACCGCCAGGGCCTCTTCGCCCATGCCGCTGACCTCACGGGAGATGCGCACCTTGCCCTCGAGGATCAAGTACAGCGACCCACCGGTCTCGCCCTCCTTGAAGATGACCTGTCCCATCTTGTAGGACTCTTCCTGCGCGATGGCGGCGATGCGCGCGAGCCCGCGCTCGGCGATGCCGTGGAAGAGGTGGATCTTCGCCAGCGCCTGGAGAACGGAGTCGGCCTCCGGGGGAGCCGCCGCAGCGGCGGTCGTGTCGGCCTCGGGTGTCATGGAACCGGACGCTACCAAACTTTCGCTCGCCGGATCGAGTTTGGCGCGCGTTCAGAAGCCGTTGAGGGTATCGGTCACGGCCAGGACGTCGCCGATCTCGTAGAAGTCCACCGTGATGAAGTTGGCGAAGTCGCCGCTCTCGGTCTGGCACTCCTCCACGCGCTCGAGGAACGCCGGGTTGTGGTTGATCGTCTCGGCGAGGGTCGCGCTGGCGAACGGTGCCGTGAGGAAGTGGTTGAAGATGAAGAGGGAGTTCCCCGTGTCGCCGCGGTTGGGGTTGCAGCTGAAGTCCTCGGCGGTCTCGGCCGAGTAGTGCGTCTCCCAGGCGTGCTCCCAGACGTCCATGTACCAGTCGTAGGTGTCGCCGTTGTTGTCCGTGAAGACCACCACGCGCGTGTCGGCGTCCACCAGCTCGCCCAGGGTGGGCCAGGGCTCCCCCCGCGTGTGCGCGTAGGTGCGGGCCAGCAGGCCGCTCTCCTCGAAGCTGCCGAGGGTGTCCTCGGCGTTGATGTAGGACTCGAAGATGATGGTGATGACCTCGCCGGGGTGGGCGTCCAGGAAGTCGTTCAGCTCGCGCAGGCCGTCCACCAGCGGGCGCCGGCCGAACACGCAGGCGCCGTGGCAGAGCGTGGGGGCCCCGCCGAAGCGGTCGTCGTAGTAGGTGTCCAGCATGAAGCCACGGATGCCGTCCTCGAGCTGCTGCGTGAGTCCCTCCGTGTGGTTGGGCGGCGAGAAGCCGTCTGCCGTGGAGGCGTGGGCGTTGTGCGTGGTGGCGTAAGCGACCTGGTCATAGGGGCGCTCGCACAGCTCGAGGTGCCCGTTGCAGCCCGTGTCGGCGGCCCCGCCGCACGAGAGGGACGCGCAGACGCCGAGTGACGAGAGCAACAGGGTCATGGCGAAGTGAACGCGGGGTGACATGCGGCCACTCTACCAGGCCGGCGCCCCGAACCGCTCCAGCCTCATGTCTCCAGTGCATTTTCGGTGACCGAGGCGAGGGCTTTTGGTTTACGCTTCCGCCCCTATGAGCACCGAGCCGCTTCAGTTTCTACGGACCACCGCCCCCACCCTCTTCAAGAAGGGCATCGACGCCCTCGCCGCGAAGGCCGCCGGTGGCGACGCGCGCGCGACCAAGACCCTCGAGGGCATCCGCTCGGTGACGGGCGCCGCGTACTTCGTGGTGGACGGCGCCGGCGAGGTCTACCTGTCGTCGAAGGCGGGCGAGATCACGGTGGGTGACAGCGCGCCCGAGGGCGTGCCCGTGAAGTTCGCGGTGGGCTTCCCGGCCGAAGCGGCCGAGATGGTCCTGGGCGAAGTGGCCGCAGAGGGCGCCATCGACGACCCGCGCGTGGCCATGGGCGTGGCCCAGATCCCCAACCCGGACCTCGACGTCATGCTCGCGGGCAAGACGCTCACCTGCCACCTCATCCTCGAGGACGTGCCCGACCTCGGCAACGTCACGGTGCGCATCGGCCTCAACGTGAACGAGCCCCCGGCCAAGCCCGGCTTCACCGCCACGCTCAAGTACAGCGACCTCGAGGACCTGCGCGAGGGCGAGATCAACGCCCAGCAGCTCTTCATGGGCGGCAAGCTGCGCATGGCCGGCGACTACTCGGTGGCGCTGCAGGTGGGCATGGGCATGATGGCCAAGGCGCAGCAGCGCTGATCCACGGGCGGGCTCCCGCGGGCGCCCGTCGTGTATCGTTCCGCGGTGTCTGAGCCCAACCCCACGCTGCGGAGCGTGCCTCCGAAGCCGCGACCGTCCGAGCCTGCTCCATCGAGTGAGGTGGAGCAGACCGTGTCGTCCGGAAGTGATGGAGCCTCCGCGGGTTCGGGTGTGCTCGATGCGTTGCTCAACGTGGCGGCGCAGAACGAGTTCCAGCGTGTGCGCCGCCAGACGGCCATCGCCTATGCCATCGCGGCGACGGGGGTGCCGCTGTACAGCGGCCTCGATGTGCTCTTCGGTTCCCTCGACCCGCACTGGCACCTGCCGACCACGCTGGCCATGCGCTTTTCCGTGGCGTTCGTGCTGGCCGTGGGGGCGCTGCGGCTGCGACGCGCCGCGACGACGCTGCGCGAGGTGGACTTCTGGATCCTCAGCGCGCCCGTGACGCTCACGGGGGGCAACGCCTGCCTGATGATGGTGACGGGCATGATCGAGAGCCCGTATGCCAGCGGGCTCTTGCTGGTGGCGACCGGCTATGCCTTCGTGCCGCAGCACTATCGGCGGGCCATCGGCACCGGGGTGTTCGCGACGCTCATCTTCCCTGCGCTCTACCTGGGCTGGGCGCTCATCGGGGGTCCGCCCGCCATGCTGGAGCCACTGGCGCTGGCCCGGCTCGGGACGCTGGTCTCCATTCATGGCACCACGGTGGCCGTGCTCATCGCCGCGGCGCACGTGCTCTGGGCGCTGCGTCAGGAGATCGTCGAGGCACGCTCGATTGGCCGCTACAAGGTCCGCCGGCGCATCGGGCGAGGTGGCATGGGCGAGGTGTGGGCCGCGTGGGACGAGACGCTGAAGCGCGAGGTGGCGCTCAAGCTGCTGCGCACGGACCGGCAAGACGCCGTGGCCGTGGCGCGCTTCGAGCTGGAGGTGCGCGCGACCACACAGCTGACGCACCCCAACACGGTGCGCGTGTTCGACTTCGGCGCCACCGAGGACGGCGTCTCGTACTACGCCATGGAGCTGCTGGAGGGCGAGCCGCTCTCGGCGCTGCTGCAGCGCGAGGGGGACCTCCGCCCAGCGCGCGCCGTGTGGATTGGCACGCAGGTGGCCAGGGCGCTGGCCGAGGCCCACGCGCGCGGCATCGTGCACCGCGACATCAAGCCCGAGAACATCTTCATCACGCGCGCGGGCGACGAGCCCGACCACGCCAAGGTGCTGGACTTCGGCATCGCGCGCTTGAGCAGCGCCGCGGGTGGGCTCACCCAGGACGGCATCGTAGGCACGCCCCAGTACCTGGCGCCCGAGCTGCTGCTGGGCGAGACGGCTGGGCCGGCCGTGGACGTGTACGGGCTGGGCGTGGTGCTGTTCCAGATGCTGACCGGGGCGCTCCCGTTCGCGGCGGAGGACGGGCGTGCGCTGCTGCTGGCGCGCCTGGCCATCGAGCCACGCGGCGTGCGGGACTTGGCGCCCGAGGTGCCCGAGGCGCTGGCTGCGGTGGTGCACCACGCGCTGGCGCGGCAGCCGGCAGACCGCCTGCCCGACGGGCGCGCGCTGGCCGATGCGCTGACGGCCACTGGGCTCATCGATGGCTACCGGCCGAACGGCATGCCGCCCGCGCGCTTTGGTGGAGGGCTGGACAGCGACCCGAACGCCGAGACGCGCGAGGCCATCCCGAACCCCGCGCTGGTGGACACCCACCGCTAGCGGGGGGACCTGGCCACCGGGTGGCGGTGGTCAGTAACGGACGCGCAGCTTGATCTTGAGGAAGTCCGCGATCTGCTGCGCGATGGCGCGCGGGATGCGGTAGAGGCGGGCCTCGACCACGCCGCGTGCGCGCGCGTGCGGCTCACCCTTGAGGGCGGGCAGCACGATGCGGCTCCAGCGCAGCAGGGTCTTGCCGTCGGCCTTCTCGAGCGCGGTGGTGAGCGAGGGCTCGAGGCGCTTTTGATAGGCCACCGATGCGGTGCACAGCGCGGCGAAGGTGCGCACGAGGCCGTCGCGGCCGTCCAGGATGGCGGGCTCGTAAGACGACTTGAGCAGCTCGAGGTGGCGCGCCACCTTGGCGGGCGCGATGCGCGCGATGGCCGGCAACGCATCGGCCGAGGTCTGCACCACGCGCTTGTGCTTGGAGGTGAGCCCGCGCGCGAACTTCTCGGCGAGGGACACCACCAGCTCGGGCTTGTGGTCCACCAGCTCGTGCAGCAGGCGGGCGGCTTGGACGGCGGACGTGATGCTGTTGCCCAGCATGAGCGCCCCCTGCTCCTGAACCAACGGGAGCGGTGCGTCTGCGGCGATGAGCGCGGCGGCCTGGGGGGACAACGGGCGCAGCGGCGCCTTCGGGGGCTCGTACGCCTTGAGGGGGCCATCCGGCTTGTCGCGACCGAGGTCGTCCGGCTCGTCCGCGACCAGATCATCGAGGTCGAGGTCGTCGTCCAGGTCGTCGAGGGCTGGCGCGACGGGCGGCGCGTCGACCACGGGCTTGGCCTTCACGGCGGCGGGCTTGGCGGGCGCGGGCTTGGCGGGCGCGGGCTTGGCGGGCGCGGACTTGGCGGGCGCGGGCTTGGCGGGGGCGACAGGGGTGGGCTTCGCGGCCGGCACCGACTTCGCGGCCGGGGCTGGCGTGGGCTTGGTGGCCTTCACGGGCGTGGGCTTGGCCTTGCCTTTGCCCGCGGGCGCGGGCTTCTGCTTGGTCGCGGGCACGGGCTTTGGCTTCGGCGCAGGCTTGGCCTTGCTGGCCGCGGGCTTGGCCTTGCTGGCCACAGGCTTCACAGCCGGCTTCGCCGCAGGCGCCTTACGCGCGGACGAGGTTGAGGTCTGACCGCTTGGTGCTTTTTTTGAGGAGGCCTTGTTCGCGGTCGCCTTCTGCTTGGTCGCCATTAATTTCCTCCGGCGCCCTCCACGGGTTGCCGCGCGTATCATAGGCCAATCGGATCCGTGAGCGCACTACAATTACGGGGCTCTTGTCACGTCGGCGGGGGTTATTCCCTGCGCTCGGCCGTGAGGGCGCGAGCCAGCGCGGGCAGGCTCAGCTCGTAGCGATGCGAGGTGCCCCGGTGGCCCCCCGGGAACTCCTCCAGCTGCACCGCCGCGCCCGCGTGGCCGGCCGCGCTGGCGAGCGCACGCGCCGCGAACTGGAGCCCGTGCTCGTCGCTCTGCCCGGCGTCGAGATAGAGAAGGGAGAGGCCACGCAGCGCGGCGGCGGCCTCTGGCGCGCGCATGCGGGTGAGCGGGTCCTCGGTGTGCCAGAGATCGAACACGCTCTTGCGGGGCTCCGCCGTGACCGGGTCGAAGGGCAGCGCCACGTGCGGGAAGGACCCGTCCGGGTCGGGCGAGTAGGCCGCCGAGGCTGCCAGCACGAACGCGGCGTCGAACTCCGGCGTGTTGCGCGGGCCCCCATCGCCGAGCCGCTGCGCGAAGGCCGCGAGCCCGCCGGCGCGCTCGAGCCCGATGGCCGCCGAGGTGAACATGGGGCGCATGCTGACCTCGAAGGCCGCGTCACCGGCGTGGCTGGCCACCGCCGAGATGAGCTCGGGCCGGTCCAGCGCCAGCCGCAGCGCCCCGAAGCCGCCGCTGCTGCGCCCTGCCGCCGCGCGCGCCTCACGTGCGGGGACCGTGGGGAAGTGCTGGTCCACGAACGGGATGACCTCGTCGGCCAGGTACGTCTGGTAGCGACCCGTGCCGCGCGAGTCCACGAACTGGCTCCCGCCCCAGCGGGTCATGCAGTCGGGCAGCACCAAGATGGCCGGGGGGCTCTCGCCGCGGGCCACCTGCTCGTCGAAGCGCTCCACCGTGTTCTTGGACCACGGGCTGTAGGACAGGATGCTGAGGTGGTTGCTGCCGTAGCCCGGCAGCAGGAGGATCATCGGGAAGCGCTGACCCGCGTGCGTTGCGGGGGGCACGTAGACGTACACGTCGCGCTCGTGGGGGTCGCCCAGCGGGTTGGCCACGAGGCAGCGGCTGGTGAGTCGCTTCCGTTCGATGCGTCCGTGCATGGCCCGAGCATAGCGCACGCGGCCTGCGAGGCTTCCTTGGGTCTAGAGGTCCGCGCAGCAGCGGAAGCCGGTGGAGTAGTCCGAGTGCGCCGTGTTGTGCGCGGTGGTGGCGTAGAGGCAGCCGTTGCCGTTGATGCTGGTGTCCGCGAAGAAGCCGCCGCGGAACGTGCCCGCCGCGTCGGACGTCCACTCGTGCAGGTTGCCCATCATGTCGAAGGCGCCGTGGTCCGTGACGCAGCCCGCGTTGGCTCCGGTGGCGTCGAGCGAGTTGGGGATCTGTGCGATGCACGGATGATCCAGCATGGACCAGATCCAGCTGGCCCCGGTGCCGAAGTACTCTACTGCGGGGTGGGTGGCGCGCGCGTCGTTGCACACGCCCGGCTGGCGTGTGTCGCCATAGGGATAGACGTTGGTGTCCGGCCCGCGGCAGGCGCTCAGCCACTCGGTGTTGCTGCACAGCCGCTTGCCCGCTCCCGCGCAGGCGTTGGCGGCCTGGATGCCGGAGATCTGTCCTTGTGGGATGGCGCCTGCCACGGAGTACGCGATCAGGGTCTGCCCTCCTGTGAGGGTGGGCGGGTGGTGGAAGGGCGACCAGTCTTCGGGCAGGGCGCTACCGCCACGGTCGATGCGCACGAACGCCTCGTAGGCGTCCACGCAGAACGTGGTGCCCACCGGCAGCATGCCCGCGGGGCAGCCGCCCACGCCCGGGGCCTCGCTGAGGCCAGCGTTCGGGGTGGGCATGTCGTCGGGGTCGCAGGTGCCGCCCGTACCCTGGTCGCTGCCCGTGCCCTGGTCCGTGCCCACGCCCGCGTCGATGGCGGGGTGGCAGCAGCGCACGTCGGCCGGGCCCGGGCAGAAGCCGGCGGTGCTCATGAGCGCGCACGTGGAGACCAGCTGGCACGTGCCGGCCACGCCCTGCACCGAGCAGGGGACCCCGACGGGGTTGCCCATGTCGAGCGTGCTGCTGCCGTCCGTGCCGCCGCCGTCGGTGCTGCCGCCATCTGGGCCGCCACCGTCACCGCCGCCGTCCACGGGGGGGCCGTGGTCGGGGTGGCTGGTCGCTCCGTCGGTGCCCTGCTCGGCCCCGAGCGCGCCGTCGGGCTGACCTGCGCCCGACTCGCAGGCCGGGAGCATCAGGAGCGTGAGAGCGAGCAGCCAGCGCGACACCCGCACAGCGTAGCAGGCGCTACCCATGCAGGTTGGCGACCACGAAGTTCCCCACGATGTAGAGGAGTCCGAGCCCCACGAAGGCGTACCAGTCGAGCTTGCGCGAGGCGTCCTCGCGGCCGGCGTAGACCAGCCGGATGGAGGCGATGCTGATGAACACGGCGCAGAAGATGGTCCCCACCCCGAGGAAGTTCATCTGCTCCGCCATGGTGATGGCCTCGGTCTCCGGCAGGATCTCGCCCAGCACGTAGGTGTTGGCCATGGCCGCGAAGATGGAGCCCACGCTCAGGCCGAAACGCGCGTCGAGGTCCGTGACGTGCACGCGCAGCGCCAGCAGCCCGAGCATCACCGACAAGAACGTCACCCAGAAGAGCTTCAGCAGCGGCGTCCCATCCCCGCGGCGCAGCTCGATGTGTTGATGGAAGCGTGAGAACGGCGCGTGGGTGTCGGCGCCGATGGAGAGGAACCCGTAGTTGGTGTTGTAGACGTGCGTCTCGACGGAGGTCGCCCCCAGGGTCACGTCCCAGCCGGCCACCTGCACGCTCGGGTCGAGCTGCGAGTACGAGACGTCGGGGCGATAGACCTGTAGGTGCGCTTCGTTCTCCACGTCCTCGATGTCGATGTTGAGCGTGTGGTTGTCGTAGGGGAAGTGGTCCACGTCGAACACGTGGTACATGCGCGCCACGAGGCGCACCGACGTGTACTTGTGGTCGAGGTCGTCGGTCACCTCGCTGTCGATGCGGCTGAGGATCTCGCCGTTGACCAGCTCGAACGTCTGCGCCGGGTTGAGCTCCTCGTTCTGCCAGCGGAACCACATCCAGAAGTCCACCACGTAGGTGCCCTCGCGCAGGTTCACGTCGCGGATGCGGTTGATGTACATGCCCACGGTCACCACCGAGGGCTCGGCCGGGGGCGCGTCGGCGTCGGCGGGCGCCTCTTCGGCTACGGCCTCGCTGCCCGCGTCAGGGGTGCCCGCGTCGGCGGCGGGAGGGGCGGCGGCCTCACCTCCGGCGCCTGCGGCGTCGCGCTCTGCTGTGCGGGCCCACGGGTCCTCCACGTCGCTCCCCTGGCGTGGCGTTGGCTGCACCGGAGGCGTCGGCGTGGGTGTGGGCGAGTCGTTTCCTGCGGCCCACGGGTCGTTCACGCGCTGGCCGTCCTGGGCGAGGACGCCTGCAGGGTGGAGCGCCAAGAGCAGCAAGGTGAGCGGCAGGAGCTGCGGGGCGCGGAGACCACCGCTCGCGGCGCGGCCATGAGGGCGTGCGAGCGAGCCAGCAGACGTGGGCGTGGGGAGCGGGAGGCGCATCATGCGGTGGGTCTTTCGGGAGAGGCCTCGGTGGCACCGAGTTCGGCTTCGGCGCGCGCGAGGGCGGCGGCCAGGTGGGCCAGCTGCAGGGGCTTGGCCACGAAGTCGTTCATGCCTGCCGCGAGGCAGCGCGCGCGGTCGTGCTCCGTGGCGTTGGCCGTGGCCGCGATGATCCACGGGCGCTCGGTCCCGATGGTCTCGCGAATGGCGAGCGTGGCGTCGAGGCCGTTCAAGCCCGGCAGGCGCATGTCCATGAAGATGACGTCATACCGCGCGGCCGCCTCCACGGCGGCGAGGCCCGTGTCCACCAGCGTGGGCGTCACGCCCAGCTGGCTGAGCATCATGGTGATGACCTTCTGGTTCACCGGCTCGTCCTCGGCCACCAGCACGCGCAGCCCGGGCGCCGCCAGCAGGTCGGGCCCGCTCACGCTGTGGGTGCCGTCATCCACGCGCGGCGCAGGCCAGGAGAACTCGAAGCGCGTGCCGCGGCCCACCTCGCTCGTCACGTCGATGCGGCCCTCCGGCGAGCTGCACCAGGTGCGCGCAGATGGCGAGGCCGAGGCCCGTGCCGCCGAACTCGCGCGTGCTCGAGGAGTCGCCCTGTTGGAATGCGTCGAAGATGTGCGGGAGCGCCGCTGGGTCGATGCCGATGCCCGTGTCCTCCACGGTGACCTGCAGCGCGCCGTGCGCGTCGGCATAGCCCACGCGGACGTCCACGCGGCCATCGCGCGTGAACTTCACCGCGTTGCCCACCAGGTTCATGAGCGTCTGCTGGAAGCGCGTGGTGTCCAGCAGCAGGGCCTCCGGCACGCTGTCGTCGAAGCTCACGCGCAGCGCCACGCCGCGCGCGCTGGCCATGGCCTCGAACACCCGCAGCGTCTCGTGCACGGCGCGGCGCACCCGCGTGCGGGACGGGCGCAGCTCCATGCGGCCCGCCTCGATCTTGGAGAAGTCGAGGATGCTGTCCACCAGCCCGCGCAGCACGCGCGCGCTCGACTCCACGATGCCCAGCGTCTCGCGTTGCGTGGTGCTCAGCTCGCTGCGCGCCAGCACCTCCACCGGCCCGATCAGCCCGTTCAGCGGGGTGCGCAGCTCGTGCGTCATCGTGGCCAGGAACTCGCTCTTGGCGCGCGAGGCGGCCTCGGCCACGTCGCGCGCGCTGCTGAGCTCCACGCTCTGCGCGCGGATGATGGCCTCGCGCTCACGCACCTTGGCGAGCGCGGCGTCGGTGCCGCGGCGCGTGGCGATGGCGGCCCCGAGCGCCATCAGGACGAGCGTCAGTTGCGAGAACAAACGCTCGAACGCGTCGACCTCGAACTCTGGGGTCAGCGGCAGCACGGTCTCGAGCGCATGCGTCCCCAGGATCCCCGTGACGCCGATGGCGGTCCAGCCCAGCGCTACGCGGTGGTCGCCCAGCAGCCCTCCCACGAAGGGCACGAGCGGCAGGTACCAGAGCGGCATGCTCGCGCCCTGCCCGGCAACCTGAGCCGCGGCGATCAGCGCGATGGTCGCCGACCCGAGGCCGATGTGCACCGAGAGCCGCGTGCGCTCGCGCGAGTGGGCTCCGCGCAGCACCTGCACTGCAGCAAGACACGAGAGCGCGGCGAACGTGTTGATCAGCGCGACCCGCGGACGCCCGAGGATGAAGGAAGAGACCGCAAAGAAGGCCCACGCGGCGGCGCACAGCCAGGCAATGCGCAGCATGCGCTCACGAGCCGCCACCGCCTCGACGCTGGTCGCGGCCGTGCTCTGCGTCGCGGCATCCTGTTCGGGGGCGTGACTCACCCCGCGAGGGTACACGAGCCGCGACCCGAGGTTACATGCGCTCGACCACGTCGATGCCCAGCAGCGTGAGGCCGCGGCCCAGCTGGCGCGAGACCAGCGCGGTGAGGCGCAGGCGGCTCGCGCGCGCGTCGGCGTCGTCGGCGTTCAGCACCGGGCACACCTCGTAGAAGCGGCTGAAGGCCTTCGACAGCTCGAAGAGGTGCTCGCACAGGTAGTTGGGCTGGCTGGTCTCGGCCGCCTGGTGCACCACGTCGCCGAAGCGCGCGATGAGCCGCGCGAGGGCCTGCTCCTCTTCGGTGACCAGCGTGACGGCGCCGGCGAGCTGGTCTGGATCGACCTCGCCCTTCCGGAAGATGCTGCGGCAGCGCACGTAGGCGTTCTGCATGTAGGGCCCGGCGTTCCCCTGGAACGAGATCATCTTGTCCCAGTCGAACACGTAGTCGCTCACCCGGTTCTGGCGCAGGTCGGCGTACTTCACGGCGCCGATGCCCAGCTTGGTGGCGGTGTCGTCGAGGTCGGCCGGGTCGATCTTGAGTCGCCCCTCGTCCATGCCCTCTTGGATGCGGGCGCGGGCGCGCTCCACGGCCTCGCTCAGCAAGCCCTGCAGCGTGACCTCCACGCCGTCGCGCGACCGGATGGGCTTCTGGTCCTCGCCCAGCACCGAGCCGAAGGCGATGTGCTCCATGCGCGTGGTCACGCCCAGCAGCTGGCTCAGCCCGAAGACCTGCTTGAAGTGCAGCGCCTGCGGCGTGCCCACCACGTCGAGCACGCGGTCGGCCTTCATGACGTCGCGCCGGTAGAGCACGGCCGCCATGTCCGTGGTGCTGTACAGGAAGGCCCCGTCGCGCTTGCGCACGATGAACGGCTCCTTCTGTTTCTCGAGCCCCTTGGACGGCGTGGGCAGCTCGTTCCAGAACACGCACAGCGCGCCCTCGTCCTCGCGGGCGAGGCCCTTCTCTTGCAGCAGGTCCACCACCCCCTGCAGACGGTCGTGATAGAAGCTCTCGCCCAGCCACTCGTCGAAGGTCACGCCCAGCTGGCCGTACACCACGTCCAGCGTCTTGCGCGTGGCCGCCACGAAGCGCTTCCAGAGCGCGGTGTTCTCGGGGTCCCCGTTCTGCAGCTTGGCGAGCTCTGCGCGCGCGCTCTCGGCGAAGGCCTCGTCGGTCTTGCTGCGGGCGCTGGCCAGCGCATACACGCGCCCCAGCTCCACGATGGCGTCCTGGTCGAGCGCGTCCTGGCTGCCCCACTCGCGCATGCCCACTATCAGGAGCCCGAACTGCGTGCCCCAGTCACCCAGGTGGTTCACGCTGGTCACGCGGTGGCCCACGAAGCGCAGCAGCTTCACCAGCGCGTGGCCGATGATGGTGGAGCGCAGGTGCCCCACGTGCATCTGCTTCGCGATGTTGGGGCTCGAGTAGTCCACCACCACGTGCTCGGCGGTGTCCACGGTGTCCACGCCGTCGCGCTCGCGGTCGGCGTACATGGCGTCGAGGGCCCGCCCGAGCCACGCCGCCGAGATGCGCAGGTTGATGAAGCCGGGGCCCGCCACCTCGGCGGCCTCCACGGCCTCGTGTTCCAGCAGCTTCGCCGCGATGGGCTCCGCCAAGTCGCGCGGCTTCTTGCCCAGCTGCTTGGCCAGCGCCATGGCGCCGTTCACCTGGTAGTCGCCGAACTTCGCGTCCTGCGTGGGGCGCAGCAGCGCGGCCGGGGCTTCGGGCAGGTCGAGGGCGGACTGCATCGCCTCGCTGGCGATGAGGTTCAGGGTGCGTTCGAGCAGCATGGGCCGGGAGGGATACACCGGATGGGGCCGCGGCGCATCTGGGGGGTGGCCCGGAAGAAGTCCACCCCCCGGCGCTTCGCGGTGACTTGCTCAGCGTGGGCGCACTGGCGTCTGGGTTCCCGTCGATGATGACCGTAAAATCGAATGGGATACCAAGGTCGCTCGGTACGCCGGAGTCGTCCAGCGACGGCGCACAAGGCCGCCGAGCGCGTCGCTCACCGGGCCCATAGTCCCCACGAACCTTCTCCGACGCGTCTACCAAGAGTTTACAGATAGCGAATCTGCGCAATACGCTGTCGGTCAGCGATTGGCCGAGGCCGACGCCGTCGCGCGATTCGTGCCGCCCGACGCGACGACACGAACAGACGACACGATGGAGACATGACGATGAATCGATGGACAGTCACGGGTGCGATTCTGGCGGCGATGTTCGCGATCGGCTGCGGGGACAGCATCGAGCCGTTCGTCGGAAGCGCAAATCGAGTGGCTGTTGGCGCCGGGCCGGTCGTGGTCGTCTCGGGGCACACGTCGCCAAACATACCGGTGGAGATCGGAGCCCTGGGTCCGGGGGACACTCCCGCGGGCGCATGGACGAGAAGGTCGGATGCCCAAGGCGAGGTCTACCTCAGTGTGCCCGACACGGGTGCGTACGTGGCCTTTGTGGTGACCCCCGGTGGAGACACCACGGGGACCCAGCGATTGGAGATTGAGGGCACTCGCGTCTCGCCCGGCCTCGAGGTGGGGATCAATGGCGAGTCTCGGTGCACCGGCGGTCCCAGCTGCATGCTCAGGTTTCGTGGTGATATCGCCGCCATCTCCGTCGTGACCGCAGACCCCGGGACACTGGTCTCCTCGGGCTCTCTGCCGCCACAGACGTTTGCTGCGGGCGGCGTCAACGTGCCCGCGGAGGTGCCGAGTATGGGCGCACTCCCCTTGCGCCGCCTCTTCGACAGCCGCGATCGCACGCCGGTGGTGCAGGTCCCGGTCCGCTTGCAGTTTCCAGACGGTGCCGTCGTCGACTCACGGGTCGACCTCCAAGCGGACGACGCACGCACCTTGCTCGCCAAGCAGCTCGAGGGTGTCACGCGTGGCGCTGTACCGCTGACGCCCGAGGGCACCGGGGCGGGCGTCGTCGCGATGTACGCTCGCGGAGCGTTCTTTGCGCTCGAGAGCGTTCGTGACGCACCGACGGTCGGCGACATCGCACTCGTTGCGATGGTCTCCGAGCGCTGGGTGAGGGCTGGCTCGTGCGGCACCTATGGTAATGGCAGCCAGACGGTGCACGTCGAGCGGGGTCGCACCGACGCGACGGTCACGTTCTACGATCGCCGCACGGGCGTGGTTCGAAGCACCTCGACGATGCAAGGGCCGAGCATCGCGTGCCCGGCGGTCCTCAGCCGCGCCGCCACGACGGTCTCGGAGCAGCTCTCGCAGCAGGCCATCCGAACGTGGATCGCCGAGCACATCCCTGAGTGAGCCAAGGATCGATGGGCGCTCGCTGAAGCCTACAGTCCGCATGAACCTTCTCTGATGTGTGCCGCGAAGAGAGCGCGTCTTCAGGGTCAGCTCCACACCATCGTGGCGGAGTCTCAGTCGTGTTTCTTTCAGGGGTGGCCGCAAGATGTAGCGAACAAGGTGCTCCATCTCTTCGCGGGGACCAGCCGCCACGCTCACGTGGGCGTCGAGGTCAAAGCCGACTTCGTGCGCCATTCTGCGGACGAAGGTGCTTGGGCCGCGAGCGGTGCCGTGGCGCAGGCGCTGGGCGCCCTTGTTGAAGACGCCCTCCGCGCACAGCTCGCCCATGTCCAGGGTGAGCTGGTCGAGCCTGGCGCTGGCGGACCGCCGGACTTCCACCGGCGGCCGCCTGTGGTCCACGCTCCTAGCGCGCCCGCGGGTCCAGCCGGTCGCGCAGGGCGTCGCCGCTCAGGTGGAACGCCAGCACCGTGGTGGCGATGCACGCGCCGCTGATGAGGGCCACGTGCGGAAAGCGCAGCAGCACGCTGCTGCCTTGGTCGAGCAGGGCGCCCCATGAGACGGACACGCCGGGGCCGAGGCCCAGGAAGGACAGCGTGGACTCGGCCAGGATGACGCCGCCGAGGCCTGCTGTGGCCTGGATGACGATGGGGCCCGCGAGGTTGGGGAGGATGTGGCGCAGCAGCACGCGCAGGTCCGAGGCGCCGAGCGCGCGCGCGGCTTCCACGTAGGCCAGCTGGCGGATGGAGAGCGTGGCGGCGCGCGCGACGCGGGCGTAGATGACCCAGCCCGACACGCTCAGCGCGAAGATCAGGTGCAGCAGGCCCGGCTGCACCACCACGGCCAGGATGGCGATGTTGAGGATGATGCCCGGGAACGCCTGGAACACGTCGGTGAGGGCCGAGAGCGCGTGGTCGGCGGCGCCACCGAAGTAGCCCGCGGCGGCGCCCAGCAGGGTGCCCACCACCACGGACACCAGCACCACGCTGAGCGACACCAGCGCGGCCAAGCGGGCGCCGTGCAGCAGCGCGCTCAGGAGGTCCACGCCGTTGTCGGCGGTGCCCAGCACGTGCGCGGCGGAGGGCGCTTCAAACTGGTGGTCGAGGTCGATGGCGGCCGGGTCGTGCGGCGCGAGCCAGGGGCCCACCACGCCCAGCGTGAAGAACAGCAAGGCCAGCACCAGGCCTACACGCGCGAAGAGCTTCTTCATGCGATCACCCCGCTCACGCGAGCCTCACGCGCGGGTCGACCACCACGTAGAGCAGGTCGACCGCGATGTTGAGCGCCACGTAGGTGACGGCCACCACCAACACGCAGCCCTGCACCACCGGCATGTCGCGCGCGAAGAACGCGTCCAGGAAGAGCTGCCCGAGCCCCGCGCGCTCGAAGACCTTCTCGGTGACCACGGCGCCCGACAGCAGCGCGCCCAGCTGCGCCGCGCCGATGGTGAGCACCGGCAGGAGCGCGTTGCGCAGCACGTGCTTGATGGCCACCACCGGCTCGCTCAGGCCGCGGGCGCGCGCCGCCAGCACGTATTGCTCGTCATAGACCTCCAGCATGGAGGCGCGCGTCTGGCGCGTGAGGATGGCCGCGAGCGCGGTGCCCAGCGTGACGGCGGGCAGCAAGAGGCCCACCACGCCGCTCGCGTCGTCACCTGGCAGCGGCAGCCAGCGTAGCTCGACCGCGAACGCCAGGATGAGCAGCGGGCCCAGCCAGATGTTGGGGATGGCCAGCCCCAGCACGGCCACCGTGGAAGCGAGCGCGTCCACGCCGGTCCCGCGCCGCGCCGCCGCCAGCACGCCGAGCGGCAGCGCGATGCCGAACGCCAACGCCAGCGCCGCGAGCGACAGGGCCACCGTGGCCGGAAGCACCTCGGCGATGAGCGACCCCACCGTGCGCGCGGGGCTGCGGAACGAGTGCCCGAGCGAGCCGTCCAGCACGTCGCCCACGAAGTGCCCGTACTGAACCGGCAGCGACGCGTCGAGGTGCAGCGTCTGCCGCAGCGCCGCGCGCTCCTCGGGGCTGGCCTGGTCCCCCAGGATGGCGTCCACCGGGTCGCCGGGCACCAGCCGCACCAGCAGGAAGACGAGCGTCACCACGCCCACGACCGTCGCCGCCGCGCGCAGGGACCTCTGTGCCAGATAGCGCCACACGCGCGCACGCTACGCGGCACGGGCGGATGTGTCGATCCCCCGGTGGCACACCGCAAGTGTCGATGCACGCGCACGCGACGCAACTCGCGCGGGGTCGGGCCGAGAAGCCGGGCCATGAGCAAGCATCACCCGAGGTTCCAGATCCCGAGCATCCACCGACTACCCACGCGCCACGCGTCTCTCGAAGAGCTGCGTCGGCGCGCGGCGCCCTTACGCACGGCCATCGCGCACGAACGGGACCTGGCGCGCGTGGTGCACCGCTTCTTCGACGCCTTCTCAGAAGAAGAGCGCCTCTTCGAGACCTCCGTGCGCAGTGACGAGCCGAGGCTGCACGCCGTCCTCGGGAGTGTCCGCGCGCGCTTCCCGGGCGAGGCGTTCGAGACGAACCTCTTCTTCTCGGAGGCGCTGGGGCTCTACCACGGCGGCCTCTGCTCGGCGCGGCGCGTGGGCTGCGTGTTCCAGTTCGCAGAGGACAATCAGGGGGTGATCGCCCTCTCACCGATCTTCCCTGGCCCCAACTCGGACTTCTTCCGCTACACGATGGTGCTCGCCGAGCGCCCGCTCGCCACCACGGTGCGCTGCCGCGGCGGGAGCGCGTGATGCGCCGGAGGCACACGAGCACATGCGCGCCGGGGATGTGATACGCCTATGGGGTGCCGGACAGGGACACGGAAATCGATGGGGAGTCTGAATCGGGTCCCACGGGCGCGGCGACCCGACTCAAAGCGGCCGGCAGCTCTGTGCTGGTCGCGGCTGGATGCCTGCTCGCGTTGTCGGGGTGTCGGCTGCGCTACGAGGTGGTGGCTCCACCCCATCCCCCGGTCTTTCGATGGGTCTTCGAGAGCGACGAGGCCGAAGTCATCGCCTGCCTAGACCGCGTCCACCGGGTAGGGCCATGGAATGAAGTGATCGCTCGCACGTCGCCGCTGCCTGGTCAGGGAGTGCCTCAGGGCGACTACCTCTTCGAAGCCCAGTGGAGGTATCACTCGCCGATCTATAGGTCCGGAAGTTGCCCCTTGAAGCTCTACGGAAAGTGGATCGTCCACGCCGAGCGGGTCGATGGCGGAGTGGAAGTCGGAGTCTGGCCGTTCGGCGAAACGTCCCTCCACAACTATCGCTGCGGACGATTCCGCGCCCACCCGTGGGGCTGCGCCACGCCCGTGGACTCGACGAACCTGGAGGCCCACATGCTGCTCGCCTCCGTGGGTGACTGTCTCGGCGAGACCGTGCCGCCGCCCCCGATTCCAGACACCACGGGTCTCGACCCCCAGACGTGCCGTGAGTGACCGTGAACCCAACAGCGGAGACACTCCGAGCCGCCGTGCCGTGGCCTTCCACGTCGGGTGGATCGTGAGCACCGGTCTGCTGCTGGTCTCGACGGCGTGCGTGCCGGTCGAGTCACGAGTGGCGCCGCCAGCATCCATCTCGACTTGGACGTTTGATGCACCGTTCGCCGAGGTCTTTGCCTGCGTTGGTGCGGGGCGCTTTCTTGCGCTGCCCTGGAACGGCCGCATTCGCGTCGCGGAGATGCCACGGTCCATGGGTCAGACCGCGCACTTCGAGCTGGAGACGTCTCGCTACTGGACCCCCTTCTACTACCGGAACGTGTGTCCGAAGCTCCTCTTCGCCACCTGGACCGTGGACATGGAGCAGACCCCCGCAGGGACTCGGGTCTCCGTGCTCCCCGTCCGCTACGAGGTTCAGGGGCCGCCCACGCGTCCCCGTCATCAGTGGGGCGCGGCCATCGCGGTCCACCCGAACTTCTTCGAGTCACACCTGGTGCTCCTCGGGATTGGCGAGTGCCTTGGCGAAGAGAGCGTGCCTCCGGTGGACATGCCCGACACTCACGCCGCGCCAGCGTCGTGCTTCGAGTAGGCTCGACGTAGCCCGGGTACGTACGACAAGCTGAACGACCCATGACCACAGAGTTGAGAATCTTGAATGTGTCATCACCGGATGTTGAATGCGGTATCCGTCACATTGAGCATGCCCCTGAAGTGTGTTTCCTGCTCGACCTGGCGATTGGGATGAGGGGCGACGAGCGATCGGATCTGTTTGGCGTGGTCGTTTGCACGCCGCTGGGAGTCAGGCTGCTCCCATCCTCGGAGAACGGGACCGTTTCTCTGCGTGGTCTGTTCGTCTTCGCGAATTTCAGTTGGAACCTCCTGTGGAAGACGCTCGATGGGGTGCTCTTGGAATGTAGCGCTGAAAATTGGGTGACATCTGTCGAGCTGCTTCAGCGGTACTTTCGATGGGAGTATGAGGCGATGGCTCAGCAGCGTTGACGCGCCACCGCGCCGTGCCTGATCCTGCCAGGCACACATGAGCGACTGGGTAGCCCCGACGGTTGGACAGCTGCGCGATCTCGAGGTGCTCGTGAACGCGCACCACCCGCTGTGGGTGGTGGAGACCGTGGAGGAAGACCGCGTGCGCGTGATGCTGGCGCACCTGGCGGACCGCGTGGGGCTGCCGTTGTTCGTGTGGCACCCGGTCACGGGGCTGGCGCGGGTGGATGCTGCGCCGGGGCCCGGGGCCAGCGGCACGGACACCGCAAAGGGCTGCCTCGCGTTCATCGAGCAGGCCAACATGGAGGCGCTGTTCTTCCTGCCCAGCTTCCCGCTCGACGCCGAGGACGCGGCGCAGGGCGCGCGCATCAAGGAGATCTACCGGCGCTACTTCAAGCACCGCGGCGCGCTGGTGCTCACCACGCCGCAGCTGGAGCTGCCGAAGGGGCTCGACCCGCTGTTCACGCACGTGGAGCTGCACACGCCCACGGCCGAGACGTACCACCGCTTCATCACACAGGTGATCCGCGACATCAGCGCGCGCCGCGCCGTGAAGGTGGACATGACCCCCGAGGACGTGAGCGAGCTGCTGGGCGCGCTGCACGGGCTCACGTTCTTCGAGGTGCAAAAGATCATCACGCAGGCCGTGGTGGAGGACGGCATGCTCACGCGCGAGGACCTCGGCCGCGTGATGGACGCGAAGCGCCGCATCGTGGAGCGCTCGGGCGTGCTCGAGTACTTCCCGCACGACCACAACCTGAGCGAGGTGGCGGGCCTCGGAAACCTCAAGCGCTGGCTGCGCAAGCGGCGCGCCGCGTTCACCGAGCCGGCGCGCGCGAAGGAGTTCGGCCTGACGGCGCCGCGCGGGCTGCTGCTGCTGGGCGTGCAGGGCTGCGGCAAGAGCCTGTGCGCCAAGGCGGTGGCCAGCGAGTGGGGCCTGCCGCTGCTGCGCCTCGACCCTTCGAACCTCTACACCAAGTACTTCGGTGAGTCCGAGCGCAACCTGAAGCGCGCCATCCAGACGGCCGAGTCCATGGCGCCGGTGGTGCTGTGGCTCGACGAGATCGAGAAGGCCCTCGGCCAGGGCGACCAAGACGGCGGCACCAGCCAGCGCGTGTTCGGGACGTTCCTCGCGTGGATGCAGGAGAAGAAGGAGAGCGTCTTCGTCATCGCCACTGCGAACGACATCTCGAAGCTGCCCCCCGAGCTGCTGCGCAAGGGTCGCTTCGACGAGATCTTCTTCGTGGACCTGCCCGACGCGGCCACGCGCGCCGAGATCCTGGCGGTGCACCTGAAGAAGCGCGGCCGCGATCCGGAGCGCTTCGACCTCGTGGCGCTCGGCGAGCAGGCGGAGGGCTTCAGCGGCGCGGAGCTCGAGCAGGTGGTGGTGTCCGGGCTGTTCACCGCGTTCGCCGAGGGCGTGGACGTGAGCGACGACGTGCTGGAGGCCGAGATCGACGGGACGCGGCCGCTGTCGGTGACCATGTCGGAGAAGATCACGGCGCTGCGCGAGTGGGCGCGCGAGCGGGCGGTGCGGGCGGACGACTGAGGGACGGGCGGGCAGGTGCAGGTCTCTTGGTGACCGTTCGGACCTCAAAAACAAGGACAATTGGCACCCCGGGTTGAAACCCGGGGTGCCAATGTGTCTTGAATCAAGAGCAAGCGTGGCTCTCCGAGAGTCGACCAAGCACCGACCGAGAGTCGACCGAGCATCGGCGAGAAGGCGACTTGCCCACCGTCCCAGGCGACCCGCAGCTCACTTGACGGCCCCGCCCCGGCCTCCAATGATCCGCCTCCCGCCATGAACGCCCCCGAGCTCAAAGCCTCCCGCCACCTGGCCGACGTCAAGTACGAGATCCGCGGAGCGCTGGCCCGGCGAGCTGACGAGCTCGAGCGCGACGGCTACGACATCGTGAAGCTGAACATCGGTAACCCGGGGGCCTTTGGCTTCCGCATGCCGGACACCATGCGCGTGGCCATGGTGCAGAACCTGCACCAGGCGGACCCGTACTCGCACCAGAAGGGCATCTTTCCGGCGCGCGAGGCGGTGGTGATGCAGCAGCAGGACCGCGGGGTGCCCGACGCGTCGGCCGACGACGTGTTCATCGGCAACGGCGTGTCCGAGCTGATCATGATGACCATGCGGGCGCTGCTCAACCCCGAGGACGAGGTGCTGGTCCCGAGCCCGGACTATCCGCTCTGGACCGCGTCCATCGTGATCCACGGCGCGAAGGCGGTGCACTACCCCTGCCGCCCCGAGAACGGCTTCGTGCCGGACCCGGCCGAGCTGGCGAAGTTGGTCACGCCGCGCACACGCGCCATCGTGGTGATCAACCCCAACAACCCCACCGGCGCGGTGTATCCCCGCAAGGTGCTCGAGGGCATCGCGGCCATCGCCGAGAAGCACCACCTGGTGCTCTTCGCGGACGAGATCTACGACACCATGCTCTACGACGGGGCGGAGTACGTGCCCGTCGCCACGCTCACGGACAAGACGCTGGTGGCCACCTTCGGGGGCCTCAGCAAGATCTACCGCGCGTGCGGTCTGCGGGTGGGCTGGGTGTCGTTCTCGGGCGAGAAGGGGCGCGCGCGCGAGTACCTGCGCGGCCTCGAGCTGCTGGCCAGCCTGCGCCTGTGCGCCAACGTGCCCGGGCAGTTCGCGGTGCAGACGGCGCTCGGCGGGCGGCAGTCCATCGAAGACCTGGTGCGTCCTGGCGGGCGCCTCTACGAGACGCGCCGCGCCATCATCGAGTCCGTGGCGAAGAGCCGCTTCATGGAGGTGGTGGCCCCCTCTGGCGCGCTCTACGCCTTCATCCGCGTGAAGAGCGAGGCGTTCGCTTCGGGCTTCGACGACGAGGCGTTCGCGCTCACACTGCTCGAGGAGAAGCACATCCTCATCGCGCCGGGCACGAGCTTCAACGTGCCCTACAAGAACCACTTCCGCGTCACGCTGCTGCCGCAGCCGGACCAGATGCGCGCGGTGATGGGGCAGATCGACGAGCTGCTCGGGGACCTGGCCGAGGCCAGCGCGTAGCCTGCGCGGCCCCGCAGCGCCAGCCCATGCGGGGCCGTGGCTCCTCCCGCGCCTCGACGCTCTAGGCGCCCGGCTCCGTGGGCACATCGGGTGCGAGCGTCAGGGTGAACCAGCCACCCGCGATGTGCTTGTGCGTCCAGACGCCGAGCAGCACGCGCTCGCCATCCGCGTCGGAGAGGAGCTTGAAGTAGTCCTTCCAGGGCTGGTGGTCGTAGTTCATCGTTGCGGTCGGGACGCCGCGCCAGCGGATGTCGGTCATGCCGACGTTCCCCCAAATGGGAACGGGCGCGTAGACGCTGTCGCGAAACCGGAACAGCAGCGGGTCTCCCTTGTGGATGTTCCTGTAGCGCTTGCCCCACTTGACCCCGAGGAGCTCGAGGGGTCGGATGATGAACCACTCCGCCAGGTCGAGGACCGAGGCGTTCGTCCGCAGGATGCGACCGTTCCAGGAGTGCCCCACCAGGTCTTCGGTGGCACTCACGGGGGGCAGGGAGTCGTAGAGACGCACGAGGTCACCTTCGTCGTAGGCGACGTCACGTCCGGCCAGGATGTCGCTCGCGATGGACTCGAGCGCTCTGCCCGTTCCAGGCACTGGCTTCGAGGCGAAGTCCGCCTCCCCCCACACGGACTTCTTGGGCTGCAGGTGGCAGGCCGCCCCAATCGCGTAATTCAGCGGGAACATCACAGATTGCATGAAATCATAGACGAAAGACGGGTAGTAGAGGACCGTCGGACGGTTCTTGGCGGGCATGGGTGGCCTCCTGTCGAGATGGGAATGATACGTCATTCCGCGACACACCCTGCCTGTTGACCCCCATCGCGTCAAGCCAGATGGCGCCGGTGGCGCGGCCTGCGCGGGTTAGAACAGCCCGATGCTGAAGTGGAACGACCCGATGCGCTCGCCGAGCTCGCGGCGGCGCGCGAGCAAGAAGCCGTAGTCGAAGGCCACCGGGCCCACGGGTGTGGCGAAGCGCAGACCGAGGCCGGCGGTGGGGCGCAGCTCGAGGGGGTTCAGGTTGCCGGCGCGGGCCCACAGGTTGCCGAAGTCGGTGAAGGCGCCGCCGTAGACCATGCCGCGGATGGGGAAGCGCAGCTCGGCGCGGGCCACCATGAACACGTCGCCGCCCTGGCTGATCTGCGAAGACGAGAGGCCCTCGTCGGCGAGGTCTTGTGGCACCAGCGAGTCCTGCAGGTAGCCGCGCACGGTGTCCACGCCGCCCAGGAAGAACTGCCGGTTGGGGTAGGTCTTCGAGCGGTCCTCGAGGTGGAACACGCGCCCCACGCGGCCCTGCAGCGCGAGCGTGAAGGGGCCGAGCGGCACATAGCCGCTGACCGTGAGCTCGGCGCGTACGTGGTGGCTGAAGAAGCGCTCGGCCATGCCGGCCACCTCCACCAACTCGGCCGCCAGGGTGCGCGCCCACTCGGCTTTGACCGAGGCGTAGAAGCCCTGCGTCGGCGTGAAGGGGTTGTCGCGCAGGTCGAGCGTGGCGCCCACCTCACCGCTCACCAGCGTGGAGCGCCCTTGGGGAACGCGCAGCAGCGCGCGCAGCCCGGGGGGCGCGTCCATCAGCAGCTGTTGGTAGGTCCGATCGTCCACCAGCAGGTCGACATCGTTGTTCTCGAGGCCACCCGAGATGGTCAGGAAGAACTGGCGCGCCGGCCGCACCGTGAACGTGAGGTCGATGTTGTTGGAGTCCAGGCCGAACGCGCGCTGGTTGTCGCGCAGGTGCGAGACGCTCAGCGACACGCGCGTGTTGGGCAGGCGCGGCAGGTAGGGCAGGAGCACGCCCAGCGTGATGCGCCGCTCCAAGCGGTCCGCCAGCGACAGCGCGCTGATGCGATCGGCCAGCACGTTGTCGAAGAACAAGAACTGGTTGGCCAGCTGTACGCGCAGGGTGAGCCCGATGCCCTTGCCGAACAGGTTGCGGTAGCCGTACTCGAAGCCACCGCGGATGCCCTCGGCGGTGGACACGCCGGCACGGAAGTCCAGCATCTGCGAGCGCCGCTCGCTCACCGAGATGAGCACCGGCTTCACGCGCGCCGGCAGGTCGGGCTCGGCCGGCCCCGCGGTCACGCTCGAGAAGATGCCCAGCTCCATCAGGCGGTCTTGGGTGCGCCGCACCTGGCTCGGACGGAAGCGCTCGCCGGAACGCAGCGCCACCAAGCCGCGGATCACGGCGTGCTCGGTGCGGTCGGCGCCCATGATGATGACCTCGCCCACGCTCACCGGGTAGACCTCGGTGATGGTCAGCGAGACCACCGCGCGCGTGCGGTCGCCGCTGAAGCGCACGCTCGGCTCCACCCGCGCGTAGAGGTAGCCCTCCTCCTGGTAGAGCAGCTCCACGCGCTGGCGCGCCTCGTCCAAGAGCGCGTGGCTGAAGGGCTGCCCGCGCTCGAAGGCCAGGGCGTCCAGCACCTCGCGGTCCGACAGGTCGTGGTTGCCCGTCAGCGTGAGCTCGTAGAGGTACGAGCGTGGCCCCTCCTCGATGGGGATGCGCACCTCCACGTGGTCGTCCGGGCCCTGGGCGAAGGTCTGGTGCGTGATCGGACCCACCACCACGCTCAGGAAGCCCTCGCGTTCGTAGAGGTGCTGGATGTGCTCGATGGCCTCGTCGTACGCCGGCTCGTAGAAGATCTCGGCGGGCATCATGGGGCGCGGCACGCTGCGCCGCTCACCCGCTCGCGACGTCCGGTCGCTGCTCACCAAGAGCTCCGCCGTGCGCGTGTCCACCGGGTCGGCCAGGCCGCCGAGGTCCACCGCGTCGATCACGAAACCGCTCAGCTGCTCCCGCAGATGGTCCTGGGTGAAGTGCTGCGCGCCCGGGAAGCGCACTTGCGTGACGCGCTGCGGGCGACCAGCGGTCACGTGCACCACCAGCCGGGCCTCACCCGCAAAGCGGCCCGGGACGCGCCGCACCTCCACCTCGGTGGCCGGGTAGCCGCGCCGCGCATAGAGGTCCTCCACGCGCTGCTCGAGCGCCTCGGCGGCCCCGCGCGAGAGCCGCTCGCTGGTGAGCTCGAGCGCGTCCGCCACGGTCTCGCGGCTGAGCGGATGCGGGTCGCGGATGAGCAGCTCGTAGCGCGGCCCGATCACGCTCTCGATCACCAGCACCACGTCCTGGTCTTCCCGCGTGACACGCGCGAGGCCGAGCTGTGCGCCGTACCAGCGCCGCTCGCGCAGCGTCTGCGTGGCTTCGCGCAGGGCCTCGTCCACCTCGCGCCGGTCGAAGATGTCGCCTTCGTCGAGGCCCAGCGCGCGCGCTATGCCGGCCTCCTCCGGCGGCTGCTCGCCCTCGAACACGATGCGCGCGATGCGCGTGGGCGTGCCCTCGTAGATGCGCACCACCAGCGCCTTGCGCGACGGGTCGTCGGTGTCGCGCAGCTCGAACCCGGCGCTCACGCGCTCGTAGCCTCGCTCGCGGTAGATGCGCCCGAGGCGCCCCCGCAAGAGCGCGAGGCCCGCGTCGGTCTGCGTGAGCGCGCGGTCCATCTCTTCGCCCTCGTGCAGGTCGAGCGCGCGCAGGATCTCGGTGTCGTCCAGCACGTCGTTGCCGGTCACGGTGACGCGCGCCAACAGGAAGCGGGCCGCCAGCTCCACGTAGAGCACCACGCCGCCCTGCTCGACGGCCACGTCCAGCTGCACGTCGGCCCACCGTCCGGTGGCCAAGAGCCGCTCCACCGTGGCTCTCAGGTAGGCGCGCTCCAGCGTGGCTCCCGGCTCGAGCCCCAGCTCGGCCGGCAGCACCAGCCCGGCGGCCTCGCCACGCACCTCGATGCGCACGATGCGCCGCCCCAGCAGCTCTTGCGGCACCCACGCGCTGACCGGCGACGCGAGCCCCAGCCCGAGCCCGGCCGCGAGCGCGAAGCCCAGCAGCCCACGCCAAAGCGAGACCGCCCGTGCTGGGTGCGCGCGCGTCACTCGAACTCGATGCGCCAGTGGAAGTCGACGCCCACGTTGCCGAACGACTGGGTCTCGCGGTTCACGTTGTCGTAGCCGGCCTGGATGCTGGTCTGGTCACCGAGCTGCCACTCCACGCCGGCGCGGATCTCGCGGGTGTCGCCCGTGAGGCTCGTCGACGCGGTGAGCCGTACTCGCTCGGCGATGCGCTTTCCGATGGTCACTTGCGGCTCCGGCCGGTTGGTGCGCGTACTGTACATGGTGGTGATCGCGAAGTCGTCAATCACCTGCAGGGCCTCGCTGACCTCGTCGTTCACGCCCGACAGGCTGGACACGGCCTCGAGCGCCGCGCCCCCGAGATCGGCCGCCTGGAGCGACTGCGCCTGCGCCGTGGTCAGCCCGATGGTGAGCAGCAGCAGGATGTCCTGCTCGCTGGCCGACGGGTCCGAGCGCGCCTCGAGCCGGAAGGCGTCCATGTTGCCGTAGGCGTGCAGCGAGATGCGCCAGTCGTTGCGGTCGAGGTCGCGCGTGCGGATGTCGGTCTCGGCCGTCACGTCGAAGGACGGGTTGATGCGCGTGGCGTCGTCGAAGCGGATGTCGCCGTTGCGCATCTCCAGCACGGCGTTGCGGAAGCGCACGCTGCCCCGCTGCACGGCCAGCTGTCCCAGCACGCCGAGGCGCTGGTCGGTGCCCACGATCTGGAAGGGGCGGTCGTGGTCGGCGATGGCGATGTCCACCGTGAGGAGGTTGTTGCGCACGCGGATGGGGCGGCCCGTGATGGTCAGCTCCACGTCCAGGTTGTCGTTGGCCGGGTCGTACTCGCCCAGGCCCTCGAGCTCGGGGCGGTTGAGCTCGCCCAGCGTGGGCGAGAGGCTGGTGGTGCGCGAGTAGACCAGGCGCTCCAGCTGGACCTGCCCGCGGAGCATGGGCAGCCGCATGCTGGGCTCCCAGTACAGGCGGGCCTGTGCGTCGAAGCCGAGGTCCACGCCGGCCATGGGTCGCAGCGCCGCGTCGCGCACGCCCACGTCGAAGGTGTAGTCGCGCAGGCCGCCGTCGGCGATGGTGGCGACGCCGGCCACGTCCACCCAGCCGCTGCCGAGGCGCGCGTGGATGTCCTCGAAGATGAGCCGGTGCGAGCTGAAGGTGACGTGCCCGTTGAGCTCCTCGAGGGGCACCGGGAAGCCCGCGAAGCGGAACGCGCCGTCGACCACGCGCGCCTCACCGAAGACCGACGGGTCGGAGGCGTCGCCCGAGATGCGCACGCCCAGCTCGAGGCGCCCGCGCGCGTCGGTCACGGTGGGGCTGGTGGTGGCCAAGAGCCCGAGGTCCACCACGCCGTCCACGCGCGTGCGGAGGCCCGTGCGCAGCGAGGCTCGCCCGCTGACGCTGAGCTGCGTGCCGGGGCCCACCAGGGCCATGCGCTGCACGCGCCCTTCGCCGCGCACGAAGCGCACGTCGATGGGGCCGTCGTTGCGGATGGGGATGCCCGCCACCTCCACCTCGAGCGTGTCCAGGTGCAGGTCGCCGCCGTAGGTGTCGTTGCTGAGCGCGCCGTCGTCGAAGCGCATCTCGCCGTTCAGCACGCCGGTCGCCTCGGCGCCGGGCAGCGCGCCGGCCAGCAGCGGCGCGAGGTCCATGCGGTTGAAGCGCACGCGGCCACGCATGGGCAGGTCCGACGTCCAGCCGAGCGCCATGTCCACCAGCACCTGTCCCTCGAGCGCCTCGCCACACAGCAAGAACGCCATGGGACGGTCGAGGCTCTGCACCGGGCCGCTGGGTGTCTGCAGCGGTGGGTCGGCTGGCCAGCGCCCGTGCGCCAGGCCCGCGCGCGCGTTGTAGCAGGGCTCGTCCTCGGGCAGCGCGGCCGGGTCCCAGCTGGCGGCCTCGGCCACCCACGGGTCCGTGCGGTCGGTCAGGCGCACGTAGAGGCGGCCGTCGCCCAGCGGCTCACCCGCCCACGCCAGCTGGTGCATGCCCAGGTCCGCGTGCAGGTGCGGCACGCTGCTGGTGCCGTCGATCTGCCCCAGCAGCGACCACGTGCCGCCCAGCTCCGGCATCTCCTCGAAGCCCTCGGTGGCGGAGAAGGGAATGTTGTCGGCCGAGACGCTGAGCTGCAGCACGCCGCCGAGGCCCATGGTGCCCGCGATGGCCACCGTGCCGCCGGCCTTGTGCAGCGCCAGGTGGGTGACGTCCAGCTCGGCGCCATCCACGCCGCGCGCGTAGTCGATCCAGCGCCACTCGGCCTCGAGCGCCCCCGCGTCGAAGGCGAAGCCCGCAAAGTGCGCGCTGGAAAAGCCGATGTCCACCGTGGCGCGCAGCGTGCCGGCCGGCAGGTCGTCCGGGAAGCCCGTGCTGTAGCGCACGCGCGTGGTGCCGTGGGCCACGCCCTGGAACGGCGTGAAGCGCTCATCCGTCTCGAGCCGGAACACGTGATAGAGGTCGGCCAGCACCATGCGCTGCGCGTGCACCAGCGCGGTGACCTCGAAGCGGTTGTCGCGGAAGTCCACCAGCAGGTCTTCCACCGTGTAGCGGCTCTCGTTCTTCACGGCCGTGATCAGCGGGAAGCGCACCGACATGCTCTCGTTCTCGAGCACGAAGTCCGACTCGATGTTGCCCGCGCGGAACGTGTCGAACTCGAACCCGTTCATCTGCACGTGGCCTTCCACGGCGGGCGACCCATAGGGGCCGCGCACGCTCGCGCGCCAGCTGCCGCGCCCACCCAAGTGCAGCGTGGTGAGCGGCGTCACGTCGGCCAGGTCCATCTGCGTGCTGTGGCCCGTGACCTCGATGTAATCCTCGAAGCCCAGCAGCAGGTCCACGTGCGCGGTGGAGTTGGGCATGGTCACGTCCAGATCGCGAAACCCGAGGCCCTCGGGCGTGACCGTCACGCGCCCCTCCACGCGCCCGCGCGGGATGCCCATGATGCGGGTGGCCGGGCGCTGATGCCACGCGTCGGCGGTGACCAGGAAGTCTTGCGTGCGCAGCCGCACGGGACCGCCCAGGTCGAGCGGACTCAGCGTGCCGGCGAGGTCGATGCGGCCGGCCAGCGTCCACTGCGCGATGGCGTCGGGCGTGACGTCCAGCTGCTTCAAGAGCTTGGCCAGCTGGAGCGCGTCGATGTCGAGCGTGGCGGTGAGCGGCAGGTCGGCCGTGAAGCCCACCTCGGCGTGGCCCGTCACCACGCCGCCGCCCTCGATGACCTGGAAGCGCATCTCGGTGACACGTGCGCGCGTGGCGTCGAAGTCGAAGTCCAGCTCCACGGTCTCGCCCAGGCCGTAGATGTCGATGGCGCCGTCACGCAGGCGCACTTGTCCGTGGCCCTCGGGGCTGCCGTCACGCATGCCGATGGTGGCGTCCACCTCGGCCATGCCGCGCAAGGGTGGCAGCTCGAGCCCCAGCGGGAGGTCCGCGAGGTGCGCGAGGTCGGCGCGCACCTGCACGTTGCCTTGGAAGCGCGACTCGAAGGGCAGCGGGATGTGCGCGTCGCTGGCCCCCACCGAGAAGTGCTCGCTTCCGATGGCCAGCTCCGAGATGTCCACGCCGGTGTCCGGGTCGAGGCTGACCGCGGCGCGCAGCGACTGGATGTCCAGGCGCTGGTCGCCGTGACGCACGTGGCCCTCACCCCCCGTGACGCGCAGGTGCAGGATGGTGCCGCCTTCGACGCGCAGGTCCACCTCGAGGCCAGCCAGCTGCAGCGCGCCGTCGGGGCTGGCGTCCACGTGCACCGTGGCGTCGGTCAGCGTCAGGCGCGAGAACGGCAGGCGCGTGGGGCTGTTGGGGTCCGGCTCCGCGCGCGGCCGCGGCAGGTTGCGCACCTCGCCCTCGCGCACGATCAGGTTGACCACGGCGCCGTCGATCAGGATCTCGTCGAGGTCCAGCTCACCCCGCAGCAGCGCGCCCACGCTGGGCGAGATGACCAGCCGGCGGGCCTTCACCAGCCGGCCATAGACGGGGTCCACCAGGGCGATCTCGCTGGCCACCACCTCGATACGCGGCGGCAGGAGGCCGAGATCCACACGCAGCTCACCGAAGCTGGCGTCGAGGCCCAGCTCGTCGCGGATGACGGTGACGGTCAGCTCGCGGATGCGCGCGCGCCCCCAGCTGGTCTGCGTGAGCCCGATGGCCAGCGAAAGCGTGGCCAGGATCGCGAGCACGACGTTTCGTGCCCAGCGCAACCAGCCGGCTTTGCGTGGGGGTTCATCGGACACGGCAGCTCTCGGGATCCATAGCACGCGACCCCTTCGGACCGCCTGCTTTCAGCGGGCCGTGTGGGGCCTGGTAGGTGTACGCGCAGGGCTCGGGAATCTGCTCTCCGTCGGTCCGCCTGTTCGAACGCGGGCGTGGTGGCGAGGAGGGCGACGGGCACCCTGCTCTGCGGGGGCGGGCGCGCTGGCGCGCCCTCTGGTTGACCTCCCCCATTTCGGCGCGTCCGGAGGACGCTTGAAATAGGGCCCCCCCAAGCCCCGCTGCCGCAGGGCGCCCGTCGCCCTCCATGGTGGCGTCTCGGGTGCGCGGGGTGGTCCCGCCGGAGAGCCGATGAACGGGGGTGCGCGTGAGCTTGCGGGGCGCGACTGGGCTCGTGGGGTCGCGGGGCGGTCCTCATGCGCGTGTGGGGGGCGCGCCGAGTCGGACGTGGGCTCGGATGAGCGCGGATGGGTCGGGAGTGACGCGCGCACGCTCTCGGCCGGCGTTCTGCGGGTGACGGAGGGGGCGTGTTACGTTCTGTGGATGGAGGTCCGATGCTGACTCGCCGGATGCTGGGTGCGCTGTGCTGGGCCGTTGCCGTTGGAGGATGCGGGACTCCCGAGCTGCCTCCCGTGGTGGCTTCGGCGCCGGGGATCACCATTCGGTCCAGCGTCCCGATGGATGAGTGCACGGCCTCGCTCTCGATTGGCTACTACCGCACGTTGAGCGATCTGTTGGGGGTCGATCAGGCGATCGAGGTCGTGAGGGTGGACGACCTCGATGCGTGGTGCCGGGACGGCGTCGATGGCTGCGAGTATGGGAGCAGGGCCTACACGGTGCTCGACTTTCATCCGCACGAGATCACCCATGCCGTGTTCGCGAGCGCGGGGCGCTCCCTGCCGTTCCTCGAGGAGGGGGTCGCGGAGCTCGGCGAGTGCGCGCTGGGGATGCCGGCGTACGTGACGCCGACGAGCCTGCCGCTGACCGAGTCACTCGTGTTCCGGGACTCGTTCTCCGGGGTGGTGGGGGACGAGCGGACGACCGCGACGCAGTTCGTGTCCTACGCTGTTTCGGAGCTCGGCTGGCGGGGCTTCTTGGCGCTGTACGACAGCGTGTCTCTCCAGCAGGGCGACGATCAGAACGCCCAGCGGATCGCGGCGGCGATGGGGAGACCTTGGAGTCAGGTGCTCTCGGACTTCGAAGCAGTGGGGCGGCTGAGTATGAGCGAGGTGTGCGCGGCACACGCGCAGAGTCTCGGCGTCGGCATGCTCGCTGACGGGGAAGTTCGATGCCTGCCGCTGTTCACGGGCGACATCGTCTTCGGGGTACGTGGGGCGAGTGAGAGCGCGTCGCCACGCTTGGTTCGTGCCGAGATGTCGAGCCCCGCCCGGCTGTACACGCGGTTCGTCCAGATGGCAGCGCCCTTTGATCAGACCATCTGGGACTTGGGAGTGGGGGGGCGAACGCTGGCCTTGGCCACGCTCGGCGCGGGTGCGATCGAGAGCGAGATCTGGACCGAGACCGAAGCGTCGGGTGAGGGCGTGTGGGTGTCGGTGGAGGCGGTGCCCACTTGCCCGAGCGCAGCAGAAGACCTCGCGGACTTCGATCGCATCGGGCTGGCGGTCATCGGCGACGTAGATGCCGCGTCCGTCGTGGTGCACAGCGCGGCGGGTGCCCGCTTGGTGCCGTCGGGTGGGGAGAACGCCGAACTCGCGATCTGCACCGATTGCGACTTCTCAGAGGGCTGCCTCTCAGCGGTGGGTGGCTACCAGCTCGTGGCGGGGGTGACGTACCACGTGGAGCTGCGCCGCGCGGAGCCCATGCTCCCGTCTGCGACCACGACCTTGGGCGTGCTTCGCTAGGTTTCGCCCCGCGGCGGCGTTCGTGGCGTGGGCGCGCTAGGGTTTGGGGATGGACCTCGACAATCTGCTCACGGGTGATGCTCCTCAAGGTAGGACGCGGGAGACGGACATTCGCAGGGATGCGGGGCGGCGGTGGTGGAAGGGGGAGGAGCGGATCGATCATCCGAACTTGGTGCGGAGCTTCGATGGGTGGATCGACCGGGCGGAGGATGGTCGGTTTTGTCTGCGCAACGACATCAACTGGGCGTACATCGGGCTCGAGGGGCCGGCGTATTTCGTGGAGAGTGTGCGGGTGCATGCGGCGGGGGTGACGCTGATGTTGAGTGGGGCGCGGGAGGAGGAGCTGGTGGCGGGGACGCTGCGGCAGGACGAGCACGGGGCGCTTTGGTGTGACGTGCGGGAGGGGCGCTGTCCGGCGCGGTTCGAGAACCACGCGTCGAGCGCGCTGGCGGCGCTGTTGGACGAGGACGAGGCGGGCGTGCTGCTGCGGGTGGGGGGGCGGGTGTGCCGGCCGCCGCTGGTCGCGGATGGCGCCGCGCCGCTTCCGTGATAGTGGACTGCCGCTATGAAGAGGCGTGAGCAGCTCGCAGCGTTGATGGCGTTCTTGGTCGGTGCGCCGCTGGTGGCGGTGTTCGCCAGCGCGTTCATGGATGGCGAGACCCGGCGTGGCGAGACGGTGTTCCGCTCCGTGCTGGGCAACGACCGCTTCGAGGCGCTGATGGCCGGCGAGGGTGGCTTCCCCCACTACCTGGGCAGCAACCGCCTCGCGCCGGACTTCGAGCTCACCGACCGGCACGGGCAGCCGTGGCGGCTCGCGGACCACCGCGGCAAGGTGGTGGTGCTGAACTTCTGGAGCATCACCTGCCCGCCGTGCCTCGAAGAGCTGCCCAGCCTCGAGCACCTGGGGCACCTGGCGCAGCAGTGGGGTGATGTGGAGGTCGTGGCGGTCAGCGCCGATGAAGGCTGGTCGGCCGTCACCAGCGTGGTGCCCGAGGACACGCGCCTCACGCACGTCTTCGACCCCACGCGCGAGGTCATCTCCGGGCAGTTCGGCACGCGCCTGTTCCCGGAGACGTGGATCATCGACCGCGAGGGCCGCGTGCGCTTCCGCTACGACGGGGCGCTCGACTGGGGCAACCCCATCGTGGTGGAGCTGGTCGAAGCGTACCGCTGAGCGGGCTCGGGCCCGGAGGGCCCTCAGGGAGCGGGCGCGACCGCCGGGCCCACCGCGGGCTGGGGGTGGTAGGTCGAGCCGTCGTCCAGCGCCGTGTAGCTGTCGCGGCGCGCGGCGTGCTGCTCGAAGATGGTGCTGCACGCCTCGATGAAGCGGCGGGACTCCTCGTCGGCGGGGGACCAACGCAGCACCGCGTCCGTGCTCTCGACCGTGAACGCCAGCGCCTGGGCGGCTTCGCCGATGGCGGCGGCCTCGCGCATCAGCTCGGGGACGAGCTGCACTCGCGTGCTCTCGGACAGGTCACGAACCTCGGCCGCGGCGGCTTCCGTGATGGTGTGCACGCGGCCCACAATTTCGAGCCCCGCGCTGCCCTGCGTGACGCTCAGCGCGGCCCAGCGAAGGTCGCCGTGGATGGCGCGCATCTCGCGCTCGCGCTGCAGCTCGCGGCGGAGCTCACCCTGCGGCACGCCCAGCATGGCGAAGTACGAGTGGTAGGCGCCCACGGAGTGGACCGCGTTCAGCAGCGGCTGCGTCTGCGGCGCGGGGTCTTCGAGTCCGTCGATGCGATCCAGCACCGCCTCCACGGAGTCGCGCTCGGCGAGGATCAGGTAGCGACCGCTTGCCACCACGCCCACGTTCTCGCCACGCCGATGGATGACGTGCTGGCGACGCGTCCCCTGAATTTCGGCGCGCACCACCCCGAGGTCGCGGTCCGTGAAGCTCCCTTGGGCCACCATCACGAAGCCGCCGCTGCCGCTGACACCGATGGCCACCACCTGCGTGCGGGCCACGGCCTCGAGCACCTCCTCGACATGCTCACGCGGGAACTCGGCGCGCATGAAGAAGCCGAACGCGCGCTCCACCAAGGGGCCAAACGTGCTCTGACGAATGGCGGCCAGGTCGGCGCGCATCAGGAACACGACGTCTCCACCGACGAGGGTCAGCGGGTCGCCGGCCAACCCTGCCGGGCCGCTCTCGCCGCTACCGCGACAGCCCGTGCTGGGCGTGACGCTCACCGCGTCGGCGGGGGTGGGACACGTGCCGGCGCAGGCAGGCGTCACGAGGGCGACGGCGAGCGCGAGCACGAGGCTCGGGGCGAGGCGGCCGAGAGGGCGTGGGGTGAGCGCTGGCATCCCTCCGGTATACCGCAAGCGCGCCTCCGGGTGTTCGGCGTGGTACAGAGGCGCCATGGCCCTCTCGCTCCAACACCGCATCTTGCTGGCCGGGCTCCGGACCGTGTTCTTGCCTCTCGCCGACCGCCTGCACTCGGTGGCCTCCCAGAGGAAGATGGTCGACCGCATCGCGCGTGTCGTCCGCATGCCCAGGGGCTTTGCGCTCAGCGAAGCCACCTTGGGTGGCCGCCCGGCGCGGCACATCAAGCCCGAGGTGGGCCACGCCGACGGACACGTGCTGTACCTGCACGGCGGCGCCTATGTGGCGGGAGGGCTCACCAGCCACACACCCATCGCCGCGCTGGTGGCGCAGGCCGCAGGCACCGAGGCGTGGCTGCTGGATTACCGCTTGGCGCCCGAGCACCCCTACCCGGCCGCGCGCGAAGACGCTCTCACGGCCTACAAGGAAATGCTGGACTGGGGCATCGAGCCCTCGCAGATCATCATTGCGGGGGACTCGGCGGGCGGCGGGCTCACGCTGTCCACGGCGCTCGGCATCCGCGACGCGGGCTGGCCCATGCCGGCCGCGCTGGTGCTGCTGTCGCCCTGGACGGACATGTCGCTGTCGTCGCCCAGCTTTCAGCACAACAAGAAGCGCGAGGCCATGCTGACCAAGGGCTTCCTGTCGCGCGCGGCGGGGCACTACTGCAACGAGACCAACCGCGGGCGGCCCGTGCGGCGGCAGGACTCGGGGGTCTCGCCCATCTTCGCGGACCTGGCGGGCCTGCCACCCATCCTGGCGCACGTGGGCGGCGACGAGATCCTGCTGGACGACGCTCGCCTCGTGGTGGAGCGCGCCGACGCGGCCGGCGGTGAGGCCACGCTGCACGTGTTCGACGAGCTGTGGCACGTCTTTCAAGCCAGCTCCGGAATGATCCCCGAGGCCGACGAGTCGCTGCGCGAGATTGGCGCCTTCTGCCGCGCTCAGCTGGCGCGGCGGTCGTAGAGCTCGCGCAGCACGCGTGTGGCCCACGTGATGCGGGCCGCCTCGATCTCGGGGTTGGGCTTCACCGTGACGGTGAGCGCCTCGGAGTCGAACATGTGCATGATGGACAGCACGATGGTGACGGTCTCGAGCGTCTGCTCGCGCGTGCCCGGGAGCCCCAGCTCCACCATGCGGATGATGGCGGCCTCGAAGCGCCCCACGGCGGCACCCACGGCCTCGGCCAAGTCGGGGTGGATGCGCGCGGCGGCCACCACCTCGCGCCATGCGGCGTGCGTGGCGGAGCGGCTCACGTCGCGCAGCACGCGCACGAAGTCGTCCAGGCGGTCCAGGGTCCACGCGGCCTCGGTGATGCCGGCGGCGCGGATGAAGGACTCGATGTTGCGCGTGCCGATGGCGTCCACCACGTGCACCAAGAGCTCGAGGCGCGTCTCGAAGTGGCGGAAGAGCGCGCCCTGCGACACGCCCGCGCGGTCGCAGATGGCCTTCACCGAAGCGCCCGCGTACCCGGACTCGGCCAGCACCGCGATGCTGGCGTCCACCAGGCGCTCGATGGTGGCGGCGCGGCGCTCGGCCTGGGTGCGCCGGCTCTGGGCGGGCTCTTCTTGCGGGGTGGCGCCGCTCATGACGCGGCGCGCGCCTCGGCCGGCGTGGTGACCAGCTCGCCGCTCTCGCGCGCGTTCATGCCCTCGGTGCCGTGCTCGCGCGCGCTCACCCGCTCGCCGCGGCGCAGGAAGCGGCCGAAGCCGCGCGCCGTGCCGAAGCCCTCGGTGAAGCCCGCCGCCGTGTAAGCCAGTTGGCCGCCGATGACGGTGGCGCTGACCGCCTCGTCGTTGCGGCGCACCATGCGCTGCACGCCCCCGAACACCTCGATGGGCGCCTCGTGGTATGCCGCCACGTCGTCATTGAGGCCGGCCGGGTTCACCACCACCACGTCGGCGCGGTCACCCACGCGCAGGTGTCCGGCGTCCACGCCCAGCCAGTCGGCGATCTCGCCGGTCACGCGATGCACCGCGCGCTCGAGGCTCATGATGGGCTTCCCCGCCTCGGCCGCGCGCTTCACGCTGCGCAGGAAGTAGAGCGGGAAGTTGTAGAACGCCATGTTGCGGATGTGCGCGCCCGAGTCGGCGAAGCCCACTTGCACGGTGGGGTGCGCCACGATCTGGTCGAGCGTCTCGTCGCGGTGGTTGGCGATGGTGGTGCGCCAGCGCAGCGCCGTGCCGTGCGCCATGACGAGGTCCAAGAACGTGTCCACCGGGTGCTCGCCGCGCTCGTCGGCCACCTCGCCGAAGCTGCGGCCCGCCAGGCTCGCGTCCGGCGCCGACACGATGTGCGCGTCGTGCAGGTCGCGGTGCCACACGCGCGGACCGAAGCGCTTGTCGTACTCCTTGCGGAAGCGGCGCCGGTAGGCCGGGTCGGCGAAGAGCTGGTTGCGCTGCACCTGCTCGGTGAGGTGCAGGGCCTCTTCGCCCGCGCCGAATTCCTCGAACACCACCAGGTCGATGCCGTCGGCGTAGACCTCGAAGGGCATGGGCACGCTCTGCCAGCGCACGTCGGCGTTCAGGAAGCGGTTGAACGCGCTGGTGCCCGCCATGACGGCCGACGCCAGCATGGGGTTCGACTTGGTGTCGGCCACGGTGATGAGCGTGGTCTTGAGCGGCGCGCGCGCCCCGAAGCCAGCGCTGTCCCAGAGATAGAGCAGCGCGTTGTACTTGGTGGTGATGTTGGGCGCGGACTGCAAGATGGCGCCACGCTCACGCAGGATGCGGTGGAAGCGGCGGTACTCGGCCCACGACGCGAAGGTGGACGGCAGCGGACGCGAGCGCACCCGGTCGCCGCCGATCTTGTCCCACGGGTTGGTCATGCACGAGAGCCCCAGGAAGCCCCGGTCGATGGCGTCGTTGAGCGCGGCCTCCATGCGCGCCTGCTCGTCCTTGGTGGGCTTGCGCTTGCTGTCCGTGGCGGCCTCGAGCCCCATCACGGACACGCGCAGGTCCGAGTGCCCGATGAACGACATGACGTTGGGACCGAGCGGCAGCGCGTCCACATGCTGCTGGTAGCCCTTCGCGTCGCTCCAGGTCTTGTGCGTCTCGAGTGCATCCAGCACGTACTCGCGTGGCAGCGCCTCCACGCGCGAGAAGATGTCCGCGCAGTCTTCGGGGGTGGCGTAGATGGTGCTCAGCGAGCACGAGCCGATGCACACCGTGGTCACGCCGTGGCGCACCGACTCGGGCAGGCCCGGCGCCAGCAGCAGCTCGGCGTCGTAGTGCGTGTGCGCGTCCAGGAAGCCGGGCATCACCCACTGGCCTGTGGCGTCCACGACGTGGTCGGCGAGCGCCGGGTCGATGGTGGCCTCGATGGCGGCGATCTGACCATTGCGGATGCCCACGTCGGCGATCTTCCCGGGGGCGCCCGTGCCGTCGAAGACCGTGCCGGACTGGATGAGGATGTCGTAGCGCATGGAAGATAGATAGCGTTCACTCTCTATCTTTGTCAAGCACGTCTCCGCAAGGCCCACTACGACGGCCGACGGGCCATCCAATAACCAGGACGCCGCTTGGCGTGAGCGACCGCCCAGACGACCACCCGATCGACCTCGATCTCGAAGAAAACCACGTAGGGGAAGCGCTGGAGCAGCGCCCGTCGCCAAGGCTGTTTCCACACGGAGTACAGCTCTGGGTTGTCTCCGATATCGAGGAGCACACGACCGACGGCGGCGACGTACTCCAGGCCGAGTCCAGGACGTTGCTCCTCGTACCAGAGCGCCGCTTCCTCGACCTCGATGTCCGCGTCGTCGTGGATGACGACGGGCAGACTCACGTCTTGCTCAGCCTCAACAAGATGCGCGTCCGCACTTCGCTCCACGGCTTGGTGTTCTCGGCGCCACCAGTCCGGCGACGGTCGAGTTCCTCCAGCCAAGCCCGCTCCCACTCGGGGTCGCTGTGTCCTTCCACGCTGTTGATCAACTCGGTAGCGAGCGCGAGCCGGTCCTCCTCGGGAAGGTCGAGGGCACGGGCGACGAGGTCACGGGCGGTCCGGCTCATGCCTTCATCCTAACTGGTAGACGGCTTCGAGTCAGCAGTAGCTCCCCTTCGAACACGCGGGTTGAACCGTGACCTCCCCTCGGTCGAGTCATGGAACCGCACGACCGCAGGGTTGAGTGCGCGTTGCCTCCGCCGTTCGTCTACCCTGCTCCCATGCGCACCGGCTTTCGGATCCTGCTGTGTTCCACGTTGCTCGGGTGCGGTGCCGGGGCGTCGCCCTCTGCCGAGGCCGCGCCAGCTGCCGAAGGTGCGGAGCAGGCCGTTCCCCCGGAGGCCGACGAGACGCTCGCTGCTACGGAGGCGCCGCCCGAGCCTGAGCCTGCGCAGGGAACCAGCACGCCAACCCCGGCGCCTCGGCGGCTGGTGGCCATCCGCGGCCGAGCGCGCGTGGAGCTCGAAGAAGGCGGCGGCATCCTGGTCGACTCGAACGCGCCGCCGCCTCCGCCGGGTTCGACCCCGCCGCGTCACCCCACGCTGCACGGCAGCTGTGGTGGCGACCCGCTGGCCTGCTCGGAGGCGGGCACCGTGGTGCGCCGTGCGACGACGCTCGACGAGGTGCGCGCGGGGCTCGAGCCCCTGGGCTTCACGGTGACCATCGCTCCCTGAGCGCCGCGGCTACGTCGCCCGCAGCTGCTCGCTCGCGTACGCGAGGAACGCGTCACCCGCCGCGCCGTCGTAGCTCACGCGGCCGTCCACCAGCTGCACCACGCGGTCGCAGCGCGCGGCCAGCGCCAGGTCGTGGGTGACGATGATGAACGCCGTCTTCGCCTCGGCGTGGTGCTGGCGCATGACCTCGAACACGCGCGCCGCGTTCACCGTGTCGAGGTTGCCAGTGGGCTCGTCGGCCAGCACCACGGCGGGCTTCTGCGCGAGCGCGCGCGCCAGGGCCACGCGCTGCTGCTGGCCGCCGCTCAGCTCACCGGCGGGCGCGTCGATCTTGTCGCCGAGGTCCACCTGGCGCAGCAACACCTCGGCGCGCGCGCGCATGCTGGCCTTCATGCGTCCCTGCACGGCAGCCATGGGCAGCGCCACGTTCTCCCAGGCGCGCAGCGTGGGCAGCAGGTGGTGGAACTGGAACACGAAGCCCAGCGCCGAGCCGCGCAGCGCCGTGCGGCGGCCGTCGTCGAGGGCGGTGGTGGGCACGCCCTGCACCCACAGCTCACCGGCGGTGGGCACGTCCAGCAGCCCGAGGATGTTGAGCAGCGTGCTCTTCCCCGAGCCACTCGGGCCCACCAGCGCCACGAACTCACCGGCCGCTACGCTCAAGTCGATGCCGTGCAGCACGCGCACGCTGGGATCGGTGCCGAACTCCTTGATGAGCCCCGTGCAGCGCAGCACGGGCGGCGTGTCTGTCGGCACGGGCTCAGCCATGGCGAATGGCCACCGCGGGGTCGAGGCGCGCGGCGCGCAAGGCGGGCATGGCCGCGGCCAGCACGCCGGTCAGGATGGCCAGCCCGGCGGCGCCGCCGAACACCCACAGCTCATAGCGGATACGGAACGTGGGGCCGGCCGGAACGCGGCTCATGGCCTCTTGGAACGCGGCCAACAGCAGCACTCCCAGGCCCGAGCCGAGCAGCGCGCCCAGCACGCCGAGCAGCGCGCCCTGCAGCAGGAAGATGCGCAGAATGGCGGAGCGCGAGGTGCCGATGGCCCGCAGGATGCCGATCTGCCCCTGCTTCTGCACCACCGACACCACCAGCACCGACGCGATGCCCATGGCCACGGCGATGAGCACGAACACGCGAATGAGCGTGGTGCTCATGGACTGCGAGCGCAGCGCCGACAGCAGCTGCGCGTTCTTGGCCATCCAGCTCTCGGCGGTGAGCCCCGTGCGGCGGTGCAGGCGCGTGGCCACCTCCTCGGCCGCGAACACGTCGTCCACCTTCACGTCCAGGTGCGTGACGCCACCGGGGATCAGGAAGAGCGTCTGTGCGCTGCGCAGGGCCACCAAGATCCACTGCGAGTCCGAGGCGGGCCCGCCCAGGCTGAACATGCCGCGCACGATGAAGCGCGCCTCGCTGCCGTCGCCCGCCGTCACGCGCACGGTGTCGCCCAGGCTCACGCCCAGCTCGGCCGCCAGGTCGTCTCCCAAGATGGCGTCCTGCCCGCCCACGCGGTACTCGCCCGCCACCATGTTCTCGGCGATGGGCACCACGCGCGCGTACTCCTCGGGGCGCACGCCCTGCACCAGCACCGTGGCTGTCACGCTGCCGCGCCGCGCCAGCGCAGGGCCCGCCGCGCGCGGTGACACCACGGTCACGCCGCGCAGCTCACGGGCCCGCTCGGCCGTGGCCGGCCACTCGTCGATGGAGCGCAGCCGCTGGCTGGGCCGCTGGATGTCACGCCCCAGGAACACCCCTGCCGCAGGGTCACCGTGCTGCAGGGGGCGGGCCACCTCTTCGGGCGGCTCGAGCGTCACGTGGGCCAGGCTGCCCAGCGTCTTGTCGATCAGGTCTTCCTGCAGGCCGGCGATGAGCGCCGTGATGAACACCTGCACGGCCACGCCCACCGCTACGCCCACCACGATGAGCGCGGTCTGCGAACGCCCGTCGCGAAAGAAGCGCAGCGCCAGGAACCAGGTAAACGGCACTCAGCGCGCTCCCGACGCGGCGGCGTCTTCGGCGTCGGTCACCTTCACGCGGGTGCCGTCTTCGAGGGCAGGCAGGGCCACGCCCGTGGCCGCCAGCACCACGCGGTCACCGGGCTCGAGGCCGCGGGTCACCTCGTAGAGCTCACCGGCGCGCAGCCCCACGGTGATGGCCCTGCGGGTCACGCGCCCGTCGGCCACCACCAGCACGCTGGGGGCCGCGCCGCTCGCGTCCTCGATGGCCTCGGCGGGGCAGATGACCACGTCGGGCAGGCGCGCGAGCTCGATCTCCACCGAGGCGGTCATGCCCGGCAGCAAGAACTCGGGCACTGGCGCGCTGATGCTCAGCTCCACCTTCACGGTGCCGCGCGCGGCGTCCACCGCGGGCGCGATGCGCAGCACGGTGGCGGGGAAGGTCAGCTCGGGCCGCGCCTCCACCGAAGCGAGGGCCGGCTGCCCCACGCGGATGAACGCCAGGTGGCTCTCGTCGGGGTGCACCTCGAGGCGCGGCGCGCCGTCGGCCACGAACTCGAAGAGCGACTGTCCGGCCTGCACCACCTCGCCCTGCTCCACGGTGCGGCGCAGCACGCTGCCGGCCGCGGGCGCGCGCAGCGTGGTCTGCTCGAGGCGCCGCTCGGCGCTGCGCAGGGCGGCCTGGGTGCGCCGCAGGGCTGCCACCGTGAGGCGCACGTCCCCGCCACCCGCGCTGGCGCTCTCGGCCTCGGCCTCGGCCAGCCGCAGCTGCGCGGCCGACGTGTCGCGCGCGCGCCGGGCGTCATCCAGCTGCTCCGACGGAAGCACGCCGCGGGTCACCAGCCCCTCGGTGCGCGCGAAGCGCAGCTCGGCCTGCTCGGCGTCAGCCTGGGCGCGCGCCTCCGTGGCCAGCGCCACGCGCACGCCGGTGTTGCGCAACCGCGAGAGGCGCACTTGGGCCTCCGCCACGGCCGCCTGCGCCTCGTCCATGGCGGCGCGTGCGTTCGCGTCGTCCAGCTGCAGCAGCACCTCGCCTTCCGCCACGTGCTGCCCTTCCTCCACGCTCACGCTCACCACGCGCCCGCCCACCTCGGGCCCCAGCGTGGTGCGCCGCGGCGCCTCCACCTGACCCGACGTGACCACGGTGCGCACCAGCGTGCCGCGCTGCACCTCGGCGGTCTCCACGGGCGTGGCGCGCCCGAACTTCCACCACGCGAAGACGCCGCCACCGGACAAGAGCACGACCAAGGTGATCACCAGCGCGGGCGAGAGCCGGCGCGCAGAAGGGGGAGGCATGCCTGCACCGTACCCCCGCTGGCGCGCGAGACAACGCGCGAGGTCTCGACAGCGTACGGCGATCATGATCTACGCTCTGTGTGGAGCCGTTCATCGATGTACTCTTCTGAAGTGACCACCCATGCCTCCCGCAGCCATCTCGCCGCGGCCCTCGCGCTCACCTGCCTGAGCGCCCTCACGGCGCAGCCCGCGCGGGCCGACCGCGTCATCGGGCCCGGACAAGAGGACCATGTCCTCTCTCTGTTCGCGCCTGCGGGCCTCGGGGACGAAGTGGTGACGGGCTATCGCCTGATGGACGTCTCGATTCGCTCGCGCGAGATCCTCCTGCGCCTCGATCCCACGAGCGTGCCCGGTGCCGCCCCGCGTCCGCTGCAGGTGCGGCTCGTAGCCCTCGATGAACCCCTCGACGGGGCCGTCGCCTTCGCCGACTCGGAGAGCTTCGCCCTGGTGACCGACGCGCAGCCCAGCGATTCGGAGCGCGCCGCGCTCGAGCAGCTGGTCACGCGCGTGCGCGAGAACGACGATGGGAGCTTCTGGGTCGAGGTCGCCACGGAGAACGGTGCGTCCGAGGGCATGGGCAGCGCAGCCCTGCCGTACCTCGCGGCGCTCGCGGCCGTCGTGGCCGTGGTGGTGGTCACGGTCGTCGTGCGCCGCAAGCGCAAGCGCTCCAGCGCCGTCGAGTGAGACCATGGCGGACGCGCAGGCCGCGGCGTGACGCTGCGACCCACGTGCTAGGCCTGCGCGCAAAGGAGAGCTGCATGCGCGGATTTGCACTGGGTCCGGATGGCCGGATTGCTCGTGCGTTCGTCGCGTCGTCTGTTCTGGCAGCCCAACCCGTTCTCCAAGCGACCCAGAACGCCAGTCTGATGAATGCGTTCGAGTTCCCCCTCTGCGAGTACGTCCAGTAGAGCGGCCCACGTTAGCGCCACGTCGCCTGACTTCCTGTGCCATCCGCGTCCCAGGAGCAGGAGCACTCTGGCGAGCCCAGCTGAGCCCATCAGGGGCCCCCTTCAGATCCCAGGCGCGTTCCCCCGCCGCGTCCCCCGCGTGCTCTCTCGAGACGCCACCGTGGAGGGGGACGGGCGCCCTGGGCAGCGGGGCTTGGGGGGGCCCTATTTCAAGCGTCCGCAGGACGCGCCGAAATGGGGGAGGTCAACCAGAGGGAGCGCCTGCGCGACCGCCCCCGCAGACCAGGGTGCCCGTCGCACTCCCATCGATCACGCCCCCAGAGACGCCCGCCACCCGCGTGTGGTAAGCAACTCCTGTGATCCCCGCCCCGCCCGGTACCGACTCGATTCGGAACGACCTCGCCCGCCTCGTCGCCGGCGGCAAAGCGTCTAGCTCGGACCCCGACCGCGTGGCCTACGCCCGCGACCTCTGGCCGCGCCACCAGATCGCCACCCGCGCCGGCAACCCTGCCGTGGCGCCCCCGCGGTCATTGTCTGGCCCAGCAACACCGAAGAGCTCTCGTCCGTCATCGCCTACGCAGCGGCCCGCAGCATCCCGGTGGTCCCCTATGGCGCCGGCAGCGGTGTATGCGGCGGCGTGCTGCCCACCACCGACACCGTGCTCATCGACATGAAGATGATGCGCTCCCTAAAGACCATCGACCGCGCGCGCCTCACCTGCGACGCGGACGCGGGCATGATCGGCCAGCACCTCGAGGACGACCTCGGCGCGGCCGGCTTCACACTCGGGCACTTCCCCAGCAGCATCTACTGCTCCACGCTGGGCGGCTGGGTGGCGGGACGCTCCGCCGGGCAGTGCTCGGGGCGCTACGGCAAGATCGAGGACATGGTGCTGGGCCTCACCGTGGTGGACGGCACCGGCCGCGTGCTGCGCGCCGAGCGCGGCGGCGACAACAGCGCGCTCCTGCCGCTGTTCATCGGCAGCGAGGGCATCCTGGGCGTGGTCACCGAGGCGCGTCTGCGCATCGCCCCGGCGCCTCCCTGCCGGCGCTTCGCGAGCTACCTCTTCCCCAGCACCGAGACCGGCCTCGATGCCATCCGGCGCATCTACCAGGCGGGCCTGCGACCGGCCGTGGCGCGCTTGTACGACCCGTTCGACTCCATGATTGCCCGGCGCGGTGGCCTGCGCACCGAGCACGAAGCCGAGCCCAAGCCCAAGCGCACGGAGGCCAAGCCGGGCCTCGGCCTGCGCGCGCTGGTGCAGGCGCTGCGGGCGCCCGGCATGCTGAACGAGCTCATCGACCGCGTGCCCGACAAGACCATGGGCGGCGCCAAGCTCATCTTGGTGTGGGAGGCCGACCCGCTCATCGCCGACGCGGAGCTGCGCGAGGCGCGCGCCATCTGCAGCCGGTACGACGCGCAGGACACGGGCGAGGGGCCCGCCAAGCACTGGCTCGGGCACCGCCACAGCGTGAGCTACCGCCAGTCGCCCCTGTTCACGGCCGGCGCCTTCATTGACACCATGGAGGTGGCCGCCACCTGGTCGCGCTTGCTGCCCATGTACCACGCGGTGCGCTCCGCCCTCTCACCGCACGTGTTCGTCATGGCGCACTTCAGCCACGCGTACCCGGATGGCGCCTCCATCTACTTCACCTTCGCTGGCGCGGCGCGTGACGACCACGCCTGCGAGCTGGCCTACGACCGCGCTTGGAAGGCTGCGCTGAAGGCGGTGGTCGCGGCGGGCGGCACGCTCAGCCACCACCACGGCGTGGGCCGCAGCAAGGCGCCCGCCATGCGCAGCGAGCAGGGCAACGCCATCGACGTGGTGCGCGAGCTCAAGCGCGTGATGGACCCGAAGGGCATCTTCAACCGCGGGGCGTTGATCCCCGACCTGGACGAGCACACCCCGCTCGGTCCCGTGGCGGAGGCCGAGTGATGAGCACCGACCTGCGAGCCGACTTCCTGCGCGCCGTGCGGCGTGACCTCCCGGGCGCGCTGCAAGAAGCCGATGGCGGCGCCGTGATCCTGCCGGGCAGCCGCGACCAAGTGGCCCTCGCTCTCCAGCTGGCGCACCAGTACCGCCAGCCGCTGCGCACGCCCGGGCAGCCGGCGCGCGCGGGGGCCATCGTGGTGGACCTGCTGCGCATGATGGACGTCATCAAGTTCGACGAGCCCAGCCGCATCGCGCACGTGCAGGCCGGCATGCGCGTGCACGCGCTCGAAGACGAGCTGCGGCGGCGCGGGCTCTCGCTGGGCGCGCACTCGTCGGCGCGCGACTACGGCGTGGGCGAGTGGCTGGCCATCGGTGCCCCGGGCGCGCGCGACAACGCGGACGACCCGGTGGACCAGATCGTGGCGGGCCTCGAGGTGGTGCTGCCCGACGGCCGCGAGGTACAGATTCGCCCGGCGCCGCGGCGCGCGGTGGGTCCCGACCTGGTGGCGGCCTTCATCGGTGCGCGCGGGCGGTTGGGCGTCATCGTGGGCGCCCACGTGGTGGCGCGGCTGCGCGTGGAGAGCACCGCGGTGGGCTACCTGTTCCCCACGCGGCAGGGCGCCGAGCAGGCGCTGGCGTGGATCCGCGGCAAGGGCGTGCGGCCCATCCGGGCCTACGTGCAAGACGTGGCCGAGGGCTCGGCGCTGCGCCTCAAGCTGGCCACCGGTGATGGCGTGGCGGCCGCCTGCCGCGAGGTGGCGCGCGTCACGGCCCAAGAGCTGGGCGGCGTGCTGATCGACGAGAAGATGGAGCTGCCCAAGGCGCGTGCTCCGCTGGGCGTGCCCCCGTCGGCCATCGTCGCCGAGCTGGCGGCGCGCCTCGACCCGCGCGGGGTCCTGGGCTGACCATGCGGAGGTCCTCTGCGCTGCCCCGGCTGCTGCTCGTGTTGCTGAGCGCGCTGGGCACGGCGAACCTGCAGGCGTGCGCCGAGACGCCGCCCATCAACCGCGTGGGCACCAACGTGGTGGACAAGGGCGTGTTCGAGGGCAGCTGGTACTTCTCCCGCACCGTGGTGGGCGTGGACTACGAGGGCGGCGGGCTCGGCACGTTCCCGGGCGACAGCGCCATCGACTACGCGGGCAGCGACCTGGCGGCCATGCCGCGCATCCGCTGGGTGATCGACGAGAGTCTGCTGGTGGCCTACCGCGACTACGAGCTGCTCGAGGGCGGCAACCCCGTGGGCGGCCCCAGCGCGGAGGCCGACTTCGGGCAGCCCGTGGCGGCGTATCGGATCGAGAAGCACTTCGACATCCGGCGGGCCTACAACCCGTCCACGGGCGAAGAGCAGAACGTCATCGAAGAGAACGACACCGACCGTCCGTGGTCCGAGCGCCAGTACATGCGCGTGGACTGGTCCAAGAACCTGCTCACGGGGTACTACGCGCAGAGCGCCAGCCTGGCCGAGCTGCTGGGCCTCTTCGAGCGGCAGTCGGCCGACCTCTTCGTGCAGGCGGGGAGCCGCTTCCCGGACGCGTTCCTGCCGCGTTTCTCGGTCATGGCGTGTGACGGCCGCGACGACGACGACCCGGCCTGCACCGCCGAGCACCGCCCGCACGCGGACGACTACCCGCGCGACCAGCTCTACCACTTCTCGTTCGTCACGCAGGACTTGATGTCGCCGGGGGACGTGGAGGACCTGTTCACCGATGCGACGGTCAACTGGTGTACCTCGGCCTACGTGGACGCGCCCACATGCACCACCACCGCGGTCTACGTGCGCAACGCCTTCCTGCGCGTGAGCGACACGCGCCAGTACGAGCCGCAGCAGTGGTCGGACCGGCGCTTCGAGCGGGCCGGCTTCTTTCGGCTCGAGCGCCCCACGCTGGACCGCAGCACCGCGCCCGACGACCCCGCGCTGGGTGAGTCGGACTTCCGCAACCACAACATCAACCGCCTGAACCTGTGGCGTCGGACACGCGACGCCGACGGCCGGCTGCTGCCCTATGCGCAGCGCGAGGTCCGCCCGGTGGTCTATCACACCAGCCCCGAGCTGCCGGCGCACCTGGTGGAGCCCAGCTTCGAGCTGGTGGGCCGCTGGAACGAGAGCTTCATGGGCATGGTGCGGCACCTGCGCGAGGAGCCCGAGGCGCTGTACCCCGAGGTGTCTTGCCAGCGGCTGGACCCCGACGTGTACTGCTACTGCGTGACCGACCCGGAGGACGCCACGCTGCTCAACCCCACCTGCCCGGGGCGCTACGACCCGTTCGAGACGCCGGCCCAGGCACGCGCGCGCGGCGCGGTGAACCCCTACGACTGCCACGTGGAGCTCCCGCCGCGGGTGCAGCCCAACCTGGACGACCCGTCGCTCGGCAACGCCGACTTCTTCGGCTGGTTCGGCGCGCGCCAGGTGGGCAGCGAGTGCGTGCTGCAGCTCGAGGTCAACACCTGCAACGAGCGCAGCATCGCGGAGAACGGCGGCACCACCGAGGGCCTCGCCTGCCAGGAGCGCGGCGACATGCGCTACCGCTTCCTGAGCTACGTGGACCAGCCCGGCACGCCCTTCCTGGGCATCGCCACGCTGCGCGGCGACCCGGTCACGGGCGAGCTCTTGGTGGGCGACGCCAACGTGGGCGGCCCGGCGCTGGACCTCTACCGCACCACGGCGCTCCAGACGGTGGACCTGGTCACGGGCAACATCACCGACGCGCGCTTCACACAGGGCGAGGACGTGCGCCAGTACCTCGAGAACCTGGGCAACGTGGAGCTTCCGGCGCGCCCGCGCGTCGACTTCAGCGTGGCGGCGGCCGCGGGGACTGCGGCGCCGGCCGACCTCGCCGCAGTGGACAACGTGATGGCACGCTTCGCCGACCGCGCCGCGCAGCTGGCCGGGCCCGGAGGGCGCAGCCAGACGTTCGTGGACCGCCGGGCGGACCTCGTGGGCGGCGAGTCCGAGGCCCTGCTCACGCGCAACCTCGAGGTGCTCATGATGAGCGGCGCGGACGTGCTGCCGCCGGGCGTCACCCCCGAAGACCTGAGCGAGGCGCAGCTGGACCGCGTGTCGCCGCTGCGCTCGACCGCGCACGAGCAGCTCCGGCGGCACCGCGAACTCGAGAACGCGGCGTCGAGCCACAACGTGATGCTGCCCAACAGCTACGTGGACACGTCGGTCACGGAGTTTGCGTTGCGCCACCGCAACTGGCCGCGCGCGCGCCTCGAGATCGCGGTGAACCGGCTGCTTTACTACCAGACCATGTTGCACGAGCTGGGGCACTGCCTGGGGCTGCGGCACGACTTCGGGGCCAGCGCCGACACGGGCAACTACGACGACGCCTACTACCAGATCGCGGCGCGCACCCCGCTGCCCTCGCCCGAGGCGTTCGACCTCGACGGCACGCTGGGCCTCGCGCCGAACGAGCAGCTGGCGTTCGAGAACGCGCTCGACCTGGTGATGTCGCGGCGCGAGCTGGCCGGCATCGACCGCTTCATGGACTCGTCGGTCATGGAGTACACGGCGCAGTGGTACGAGCGCACCGACACCACCATCGGTCGCTACGACCACGCGGCGCTGCACCTGGGCTACGGCGACCTGGTGGAGATCTACGCCAACGACGCCGGGCGCCCGGTGACCAGCCTGACCCCCGTGAACACCGCGCGGGTGTGGGCGCAGTGGTACGAGGGCGGCGAGCCCTGCGAGAGCGACGCGGACTGCCCCTACTCCACCACGGGGGAGTCGGCGGCGCTGCTGCGCGACGTGAACCGCGCGAGCGGCGCCACCCAGCGCTGCGTGGCGCACCCCAACGGCGAGGCCGCCTTCGGGCGCATCTGCAGCGCGTTCGAGGACGACCTGCTGGACGCCACCCTCGCGGCGGGGCCCACGGCGCCCTTCGCCCCCGTGGACTACCGCTTCTGCTCCGACGAGCGCGTGGGCACGCTGGGCTGGTGTCACCGCTTCGACGAAGGCGACAGCTACCGCGCCGTGGTGCGCAACGTGGCCGAGCAGTACGAGCGCGAGTACCTCTTCACCAACTTCCGCCGCTACCGCGCCGACTTCCGCGTGGGCAGCTACGTCTTCGATCGCCTGGTGGGCCGGCACTTCACCATCCTCCAGGACGTCTTCCAGAACCTGCTGTACCGCTACACCAGCGAGCCCGAGTTCCGCAGCGAGCAGGGCGCCTTCGGCTTCTACGACCAGTTCATGGCCACGGCCGACTCGCTCAACTTCTATGCGCGCGTGCTGTCCCAGCCCGACATCGGCAGCTACGAGTTCGAGGACACCACGTTGAGCTACCGGCGCGTGAGCGCGAACCCCAACGTTGCGGGCGCCGACCTGCGGGTGGACCTGGGCCTCGGCCGCCACCTGAGCTCCAGCTACCAGCGGGGCCTCACGGGCATCACGCGGCTCGAGCGCATCGGGAGCTTCTACGACAAGTGGTACGCGATGCAGATGCTCACGCAGCGCGGCTGGACCGCGGGCTACGGCACCGACGTGCCCTTCTGGACCAACTGGTACGACTTGTTCCCGCTGGAGATGCAGCAGATCCTGCAAGGGCTCATCCAGGACCAGCCGGGCACGCTGGCCCCGCGCCTGGCCTGCACCAGCCAGAACGGGCGCCAGTGCAACGGCCCACGCATGCTGTACATGGACCTCTACCGCGGGGACTGCAGCAGCGCCGCCACCTGCCGGCCCGACCCGGTGAGCGAGACCTACGACGGCTTCGCCTACGTGAACGGCGGCAGCTCGATCACGCTGCAATTCCTGGCGGCGGTCTTCGCGCTCACCGACCTGCCGGTGTTCTTCGACACCAGCTTCCTCAGCCAGATGTTCCTGTGCGTGGAGGGCCAGGGCGACTGCACCACGCCGAGCCCCGCGGCCGTCGAGGGCACCGACTACGCGCGCTACACCTCGCTACGGCTCAACAAGTCGTTCCTCGCGTTCCAGGTGTCGCCCGGCAGCACGGTCATCAACCAGACCAGCATCGCGTTCTCCATGGTGTCCGAGGCGCGCGACGCCAGCATCGTGCTCGAGCTGCTGAACAAGCTCGCGGACGGGGACACACTCACCATCGCCGAGCTGCAGCTGCTGGCCGACCTCGAGTACCTGCCGCCCACCACGGTGGCGGCGCTCAACACCGAGATCGCGCGCTTCGAGGGGCGCCTGGCCGACCTCGAGTCCTTCTTCTTCCAGCTGATCCAGCTCGAGCGCGAGCTGGGCGTCAGCAGCTACCCGGGGTTCTGAGTGGACCGTCGCCGCTTCGCACACACCGCGCTCGTGTTGGCCGCTCTGCTGAGTGCGCTGGCCCTCGTGGGCTGCGGCCGCCCTGACACGGTGAACCGCGTGCAGCCCAACTTCGTGGACAAGGGCCTGTTCGAGGGCGAGTGGTGGATGACCCAGACCGCCATCGACGTGGGCGCCGACGTGGGTGGCGTGACGTGGTCGGGGGACTCGGGCTTCGCGGACCTGGGGCTCGACGCGGGTGAGTCTCCGTCGCTCGCGCGCATCCGCTGGGTCATCGACGAGGACACGCTCTTCGCGTTCCGCGCCTACGAGCTGGTGCGCGGCAGCAACACGGGCGGCGACGCCGACGACTACCGCGGGCAGCCCATCGCGGCCTACCGCATCGAGTCGCACTTCGACATCCGGCGCGAGTACAACTCCGTCACGGGGGAGCCGCTCAACGTGATCGTGGAGAACACGGACGACCAGCGCTGGTTCGACCAGCCGTACATGCGCGTGGACTGGTCGCGGAACCTGATCCGCTCGTTCTACTTCGCGAGCGAGCAGCCCGCCTTCGGCACGCACACGCTCGAGAGCGCCGGCATCGACGTGCAGGACGGCAGCGAGGGCTTCCCGCGCAGCTATGCACCGCAGTTCGTGACGGTGGGCAGCGACCCGGGCTACCGCTTCGCGCACGAGTGGCCCGCCGGGAGCGAGGACGTCACGCACTACTTCAGCTTCGTGACGGTCATGAACCTGACGCCCGGGAGCGCCTGCCTCGACAGCAACAACGTGCCCTGCAGCGTGCTGCGCGTGCCCTACCGCACCGCGTTCCTGCGCGTGCCGCCGCAACACGAGTACGCCGTGGCGGCGCAGGCCCACCCCGAGTTCGACCGCTTCGGGACCTTCCGCTCCATGCAGCGCACGTATGCGCGCGGCAGCCTCCCGCGCGAGACGCTGGGTGACTTCTGCGCCAGCAACGCGGACTGCGGCGCCGGGGGCTTCTGCGACACGGAGGCGCAGGTGTGCACCGGCGGCATCACCCCGGCCTACGGCGAGACCGACTTCCTCACGTTCTACCGCCCACGCCACAACTTCTACCGCGACCCGCTGGGCGACCAGGAGTGCGTGGCCGACTGGCAGTGCGACGGCCGCTACCCGAGCGCCCCCGGCGTGCCCGGCAGCGTGTGTGACCGCGCCGCGCGGCGCTGCTCGCGGCCCGTGGTGGAGCGCGAGACCCAGCAGGTGACCTACCACCTGAACGCGGGCTTCCCGAAGCACCTGGTGGGCGCGGCCTTCGAGGTGGTGGGCAACTGGAACGAAGCGCTGATGCGCGGGCAGCGCACTGCCGTGAGCGCGGCCTTGCCCGACTACGCCGCCGTGGACGAGGCCTGTCAGGAGAGCGACCCCACGCGCTACTGCTTCTGCGGGTCGGCCGAGGAGCGCGACGGAACGTGCCCGGGGCGCTACGACCCGTTCGTGAGCCCCGACGCCTACGCGGCGCGCGGCGTGAGCGACCCGTACCGCTGCCACGTGGAGAACGCGGAGTGGACCGAGCCGAGCGCGCCCACGAGCTACGACGCGTACCCGCTGCCCGAGGCCTACCGCTTCCGCTTCGTGGGCGACGAGTGCCTCTTGGTGCTGGCCACCAACGGCTGCGACTGGGAGCGCACCGACGCGCGCGTGGCTTGTGAAGACGTGCTGGACGCGGAGGGCGAGCCCGTGCCGTGGCAGCCCCTCGGCGACCTGCGCTACCAGTTCTTCAACTACGTGGACCAGGTGAACACGCCATTTGGCGGCGTGGCGGCGCCGCTCGCAGACCCCACCACGGGCGAGCTGATCAGCGCCAACGCGAGCTTCTCGGCCGCGGGGGTGGAGGCGGCCGCCACCACCGCCATCGAGCTGTTCCCGGCGCTGCGCTGCGCCGCGCCCGCGGGCTGCGAGCCGGGCGAAGAGGGCGCCGAGGAGCGCTACCTCACCGGCGAGAACCTGCGCGGCTACTTCGCGCGCCTGGGCCGCATCCGTCATCCCGTGAGCGTGGCCTCGTCGGCGGGCGACGGCTTCACGGTGGACGACCCGTCACGCCCCGCGCTGCCGTGGGCGGGCCTCCCGGTGGACGCGCTGGCCGCCGTGCAGGGCGCCGTCGCGCGCGTGGAGCAGCGCGTGGACCGCCTGCGCGGCACCGATGGACGCACGCAGGTGCGCAGCGACCGCCTGCGCTCGCTGGCCGGCACGCGCTTCGAGAGCGGCATCCTCGGGGCTCTCGGCAGCAGCGGCGTGGACGCGCTCCAGCGCGCCTTCGACCTGGGCACGCTGTCGCCCACGGGCACCACGGGCCCCACCGACGCCACGCCAGCCGACGTGCTGGACCCCGCCGTGCTGAACGCGCTGAGCCCGTTCCGGGGCCACGGGCCCGATGTCTTCGCGCCCGAAGAGGCCTATCTGCGGCAGCTGGAGCGGCACCACATGTGCCCCGTGAACGCCGCGCTCTTGCGCTCGCGCTACTGGGAGTACTGGGCCGAGGCCTTCCGGGGGCGCAGCACCGCCGAGGCGTCCATCCGCATGCAGCAGCTCTACGCGCGCATGGTGCAGCACCACGAGCTGGGCCACAGCCTGGGCCTGCGGCACAACTTCGCGGCCAGCCTCGACCGCGACCACTACGGCGACGGCTGGTTCCGGGTGGCCTTCGGCGACGACGCCACCAGCGGCGACGAGCTCTTGCTGCCGCGCTACGCGGACTTCGACGCCACCGGCAACGGCGGCGACGGAGACGGCTTCGTAGGCCCGGGCGAAGTGGAGCGCTACCTCGCCGAGCTGCGCCGCGTGCGCAACGAGCGAGCGGCACGCGGGGCCCACAACCACAGCAGCAGCTCCACCATGGACTACAGCGGCGACACGGGTGACGCGCAGGGCCTCGGGCGCTACGACGTGGCGGCCGTGGTGTGGAACTACTTCGACATGGTGGAGGGCTTCGTGGGCGACGCCGAGGTGTCGGCGAACGACTCGTCCGACCGCTTGCGGCGCAGCGACGTGACCCCGCGCGTGTGGTTCCGCAGCTACGCCGGCGGCGACGCCTGCCGCGTGGACGGAGACTGCCCCGCGTCGGCCGAGAGCAGCGCGCTGGGCGACCAGCCCATCACGCAGCGCTGCGTGCGCAACACCCGCGAGGTGCCGCTGCAGCTGCCGTGCGCCGGCGCCACGGCCTGCGTGTGCTCGAGCTTCGACGCCGACTTCCAGGACTACGTGGACGGTGCAGCGTACGACTCGGACGAAGACGGAGACGGCGAGCCCGACTTCACGCCGGTGCGCTACCTGTTCTGCGCCGACGAGCGCACCGACGACATCAGCTGGTGCACGCGCTACGACGCGGGCGAGTCGTTCCAGGAGAGCATCGACCACGCGCGGCGCAGCTGGCTCGAGAGCTACGGGCCCACCTACTACCGTCGCTTCCGGCGCGGGGGAGCGCGCTCCGGAGGCGCCACCGGCGCCATCATCGACGCCGCCAAGATCTACCAGCACCTCTTCTTCCGCCTCAACTTCGAGCCGGGCTTCCGCAGCAACAGCGGACCGCTGGGCCTCGAGGACCAGTTCTACGCGTCGGTGGACGCCATGAACTGGTTCACCGAGCTGGTGAACTTGCCGGACGTGGGCAGCTACGCGCTCGACCCGGACACACAGACCTACGCGCGCATCGCGAGCGAGCCGGACGCGCCGGGCGCCGACTTCAGCCTGCTGCCCGGCCAGGGCTTCGGCGTCTACACCGAGTTCCAAGAAGGCTACTTCGGCTTCTTCCGGCCGGAGCGCGCCGGGGTGCTGGTGGACAAGTTCGTGGCGCTCGAGGCGCTGGCGCAGCGCGACTGGGGCCTGAGCTTCGACCCCGACGAGCGCTACTTCATCAACTTCTTCGACCTGTTCCCGGTGGAGATGACCGAGCTCTTCGGCGGCCTGGTCATCGACGACCCGCGCTGGTTCGCGCCGCGCGTGAGCTTCGACGCCGGCGAGCCCGTGATCGAGAACCTGAGCTGGTACCGCGGGACGGTGCTGGGGGACTGCAGCCCGTCCACGGGCACCGCGTTGCTGTGCCGAGCCAGCCAAGAGGTCACCTACCCCACGCCGCCGCTCGAGGGCACCAGCAACCTCTTGCTGCGCAGCTGGGCGGCCATCCTCGCGCTCTCGCAGTTCCCGGTGTTCTTCGACACCACCTTCGAGCAGCGCCTGCAGATCTTCCGCGTGGGCAGCGGCGTGGGCTTCACCATCCCGAACGTGCAGCAGGACAGCAGCACCACCTGCGCGCTGGGTGCCGCCGTGCCGGGCTCCGCCCACGTGGTGGTGGACGCCGTGCCCATGGACGGCTGCGACACGCCCGAGGACGCCGACTACGTCATCTTCGACTCGCGCCGGCTGCGTGTGCGCTACGTGGCGGTCAAGGTCCGTCCGCTCACGTCCTACAACCTCGAGGAGGAGCAGCTGGGCTTCCAGTTGCTGCTGCGCGCCATCGAAGCCCAGGAGCGGGTCATCGCGCTCGAGGCCATGGGTCCCAGCACGGAGCTCACGCGGGCGCGCCAGGCGCTCGAGGCCGAGGAGAGCTTCCTCCAGTATCTGATCGACCTGCAGGGGCGCTATGGCATCAGCAACACCTTCTTCTGACGCGCGCTACGACGTGTGGCTGCTGCGGGTCGACGACCCGGCCGGCGCGATGGACGCGCTCAGCGTGGCGCTGGCAGACCGGGTGCGCGCGCGCGAGGCGGTGATGTCCACACCCGCCATGCTGGTGCATGGCGCCACCGCCTCCGAGGTGGAGGCGCTGCGCGCGCAGCTCGCGCCGCACGGGGTCATGCTGGACGGGCGGCCTTCGCGGCGGGCGGCGGTGGCGGCCAACGTTCCCAGCAGCTCCGCGTCGCTAGCCTCCGGGGCTACCGCCTTGCCGTTCGCCACCGCCGGTGCAGCCCTCGCGAGCGACGCCGAGCTCGGCGTGGCCAAGGTGTCCTACCACGCGGCGCTCGTGGCCGCGCCCGCCTACGTGCTGCAGCCCACGGCGCTCTTGGCCATCGCGGTGCTCACGGTGCTCACGGTGGCGTCGTCGTTCGGCGCGCTGACCGGGTCCATCATGGTGGCGCTCGGCGCGCCGCTCGCGGTCTCCGGCCTGCGCTTCAGCGTGTTCGCGCTGATCGTGCGGCGCAGCCGAGCCGGGCAGACCGACCTGCGCCTCGGGGACGACGAGCAAGACCCCTTCGGGCTGCTGTTCGCGGGCGTGCGCTTCGTCTTCGTGACGCTCGCGGCGTTCGCGCCCTTCCTGCTGGTCAGCTGGTCGGCCATGCCCCAGGTGGTGGGCTACCTGCTGCCCTACGAGACGGGCGTGACCACCGCCGACTTCGTGCTGTCGGCGCTGCTGCTGTCGCTCACGTTCCTCTTCCCGCTGGTGGCGCTGCCCGGCGCCTACGCCGCCACGGCGCTCGGCACGGGTTGCTCGGGCGTGAACCCCATCGTCGGCTTGATCGTGGCGCGGCGCATCCCCGGGCCCTACTTCCTGACGCTGGGCTACCTGACGGCCTTCTGGTTCGCGAGCGCCGCGCTCATGAGCGGCGGCATGCTGGCCGTCTTCTCGAGCGCCGCCGCCTCGGCCGCGGGCAAGGACGGGGTCGCCGGCGCGCTCGTGTCGCTGGTGCTGGTCACGGGGGTCATGACGGTGATGGACGTGACCTCCACGCTCATCTCGGCGCGCGTGCTGGGCCTCTTGACGTTCCACTACCGCGAGGAGCTCGGGCTGTGAGCGATCCCTTCGACTACCGGGACCCAGCCGGGCTCGAGCTGGAGCTGGATCTCCCGGCCACACCCAGCCCGCGAGCCGCCGCCCGCCCTGCGCCACGGCCAGATGAGCTCCCCGGGTTGCCCGACGAATTCATGGAGCTGCCGGACGAGCTCACCGCGCCCTTTCCGGAGCCTGCCCCGGGACCGGTGGCCACCGAGGCGTGGTCGCTCGAGCTCGAGGACATCGCCCCGCCCCCCGCGACGCCCTCCATCGCCACTTCGCCCCGCGCTGCACCCGCGGCTCGCGCGGCGGCCACGCTGGCCCTGCCGCAGCCCCCGCGGCCACTCGAACCGCCGCCCGCGCGCACGCTCGAGCTGCGCATCGCCCAGTCGGTGGACCGCATGTCTCCCTTCGCGCGCGGGGGCCTGCTGGCGTTCACCATCGCCGCGATGCTGCTGCTCGCCACCACGGTGCTGATGGCCGGGGTGCGCAGCGCGCTCAGCACCATGGAGGAGCTGCGCCAGGCGGGCGCGGCCGCGGCCCCGGTCCCCGCTCCGGCTGCTGCGGGCGAGCGCCGCGACCCCTACGAGGCCTACCGCGTGGACGACGTGCTGGAGGTGGACGACGACGGGCGACACGTGCCGCCGCGCTGATCGAGCCGAGCGGCAGGCCCAGCCCGCGGCTCAGTACCACATGCCCGCGCCGATGCTGTAGCTCACGTAGTTGCGGGCGCCGTCGAACGTGAACGACAAGCGGAAGTCGAACGGGTCCATCAGCCCGAAGGCGTCCCAGCGAAAGAGCCGCACGTCGCACCCGAACGTGGCGTGCAGGCGCGGCGCGAGCTCGTCGCTGCGGGCGGGCTCGAGATACAAGCCGCCGCGCACCTTGAGGCGGTTGGGCCACGGCTCGAGCTCGGTGCCCAGGCGGAACATGAACGACGCCGACTGCCGGCGGGTGCGGTGCTCTTGGTCGAAGAACGCGTCGAGCCCGATGGAGTCCGGCTTCGCTCTGCCGAGGAAGATGACGCTGGCCGTGAGCAGGTAGCGCTCGCGCGGCTCGTGGTCGGCCAGCCCGTGCAGGTGCCGCTCGAACGCGTCCTCGAGCTCGTCGATGCGGTCTTCGGCGGCGTCCAGCTCGGCCTCGCGGCGCTCGCGCTCGGCGGCACGGAATTCGGGGTCGCGCGCGCGCACGCGGAGACGCGGGCAGGAGAGGCCGCGCTCGGGCTCGGGCTGTTCGGCCGCGGCCAGCTCGCGGCGCACCTGCTCGAGCTCTCGCTCGCACTGCATCATCCGCAGCTCGCGCAGGATGGGGCCCTCCACGTCCTTCACTTCGAAGTTGCGCGCGTTCAGCCGGCGGGGCCCGAACTGATAGGCCGCCCCCAGGCGCAGCTCGAAGGGGTTGTGGAACCCACTCGGGCGAGGCACCTGCGGCTGCGTGCCGCCCATGGACGATGCGTCGGCGTCCACCCGCGAGTGCACCGGGGTGGCGATGGCCGCGCCCACGCGATACGGCCGGTCGGCGGGCATGTAGATGGCGCCCACCTCCACGCCGAAGCCCACGAACGAGAAGAGGTCCAGCGTCAGCGTGTCGCCCATCTCCGTGGACGCGGAGAGCGTGGCCTGCAGCGTTCGGAGGCCTGCGCCCACCACCAGCTCTCCGTTCCTGAGCGACCACCCGCCGCCCACGTGCGAGCGCGTGGCCAACACCGAGACCGAACGCCCGTCGATCTGGGCGTTGTACGTCTCGAGGTGGATGTAGCCGCCGATGCCCACCGGGCCGAACTGCAAGCGCAGGCCCACGTCGAGCGACAGCTGGCTGCTGACGGCCAGGCCCCCCTGGCCGCTGTTGAAGACGTCGTTGTCGCTGGTGCCGAACGAGATGCTGGGCGACAGCTCCCACTCGAAGAAGTGGTGCTCGCGCGCGTTGCGCACCGCGTACGCCGCGGGGTTGAAGGGCACGCCGTCGATGCCCTCGGCGAGAGCCACGAAGGCGCCGCCCATGCTGACCACGCGGCCCGAGCCGAGCACCGGGATCTCCACGAGGTCCAGCGAGTAGCCCTCGTCCACCAGCTGCGCGCGCGCCGCGGGCGGTGCCACGAGCGCGCCGAAGAGGCACAGGCCGGCGATCAGTCGCGTCGTCTTCTGCAACGGCATGGAACGGGGGCCAGGCTACCCGAAGTTGCGCTCAGTGCAGCTCACATTGGTGACCCGGCACCACCTCACGCGCGGGCGAGCCGATGCGCGTGACCACGCTTCCGGTCTCCCCGGCAGGCACCACCAGGCGATGCCGCGGCGTGGGGTCGGCCGTGGTCCACACCTCGCAGCGCGCCTCGCGCCGGCAGCCGTTCACGACGATCACCGCGTGGGCATAGCCATAGGCCTGCATGCGCGCCTCGCCGCGGACCGTCAGGCAGTCGGCACCCTCGGGGGCCTCGGCCACGGCGCGCTGGCTGCCGCCTAGGGAGGCCCCCGCGATGAGCCCCGCGACCGCCAGGATGCCAGCGCCGATGGTGCGGCCGTGCCTCGAGTTGTGCATGGGGACAGCATGTCCTGAATGGACACCCGCAGCCAGCCTGGTAGCGTAGCCGCCATGTCACGCCCGCTGCGCATCCTCTCGGTCCTCTCCCTGTCGCTCCTGCTCACCGGACTCGCCTCGTGCGGTGGCGGTGGCGGTGGAAGCACCGTGGGGGCCGAGGGCTCGGTGCCGGTCCTGCAGCTGGTGCATCCCAACACGCCCATGGCGTTGCACGTGAACATGGATGGGCTGCGGCGCTCGCCCTACTACCAGGAGCTGCGGGACATGGACAGCGCGCTGTCCGAGCGCGAGCGACAGAACGTGGGCAAGCTGTTCCAGCTGCTGGACCGCTCGGACCACTTCGTGGTGGGCTTCGATCCCTTCGGCTCCGGTCCGGATGACACGCTCATCGCGCTGCGGGGGGCTTTCGAGTCGAGCCACCTCGATGTGCTCGACGAGTTCGACGAGCTGGCAACGCACCGCGAGCACGCGCTCCGCGGCCGCGGCAGCGAATGGACCGTGATCCCCAACGCGGACACGCTCCTGTTCGGGCAGCTGGAGCAGGTGCACGACGGGCTCGACCGGCTGGACGGCATCTATCCCGCGTCGGGCCCCACCCGCCCCGGCTTTGCCGAAGCGGCCGCGCTCTGCGAGCTGGGCCAGCACGACGTCGGTGCCGTGTGGGTCTTTACCGACGAGATGCGGGCAGGTCTCGGCGAGGGTCACGTGGAGCACGTGCTGCATGAGAACGGCGTGAGCGCGGGCATGTCGGTCGACCTGCGAGACGGCGTGCACTTCCGGGGCTTCGTGACCACCAACGACACAGCCGCCGTCCCCGTGCTCGCGCACGCCCTGCAAGAGGCCCTGGGCGAGCTGCCGAGCGAGCCGGTGATGGTGGCGCTGGGCCTGACCGCCATCCTGGAACAGGTGCAGATCACCGAGGAAGGCACCACTCTCCGCGTGGAGCTGCGCGCCACGGACGACCAGGTGCGAGGGGTGATCTCCAATTTCCAGCAGTTCCTGCAGTCCAGCCCCCAGAACTGAAGGGCCAACTCCCCCATGCAGGGGCCGGGTGGGGCTGATATCTTCCCGGCCATGTCACCTCGCCTTCGAACGCTCGCGCTGCTCTCGCTCTCCCTCCTGGTCGCCTCGGTCGCCTCTTGCGGCGGCGGCGGAGGGGGTGGCCAAGCCGAGGCCGGCCCCGTCTCCCTGGTCCACCTGCTGGACGCCGACACGCCCATCGTGGCGCACGTGGACATGGACGGGCTGCGCCAGTCGCCCTACTACGCGCTGGTTCGCGACGCGATCATGGCCACGCTGGGTGAGAGCGACCGGGCCGAGCTCACCAACGTGCTCCAGCTGCTGGACCGCACGGACCACATCGTGGTGGGCGCCAACCCCACCCAGGAGCAGGGCGTCATCCTGCTCCGCGGCGCGTTCGAGCCCAGCCACATCGAGCTGGTGCAGCCGCCCGATGGTCACTTCACGCACCGTCAGCACGCGCTGCGCGGCAACGCGGACTCGCGCGGCGTGGTCACGGCGGACACCATGATCCTGGGGGCCACCGAGCCCGTTCTCCGCGCCCTCGACCGCTTGGACGGTCTGCTCCCCGCGACCGGCCCCACGCTCGCGGGGTTCCCGGAAGCGGCGGGGCGTGCCCACCTGGGCGAGCGCGACGTGAGCGTGGTGGTGCTGCTGACCGAGGAAATCCGCCGCGGCTTCGGCCAGGGCGACGTGGAGCAGCAGCTCCAGCAGAGCGGCCTCAGCGCGGGTGCCTCGCTGGACGCGCGCAACGGCATCCGCCTGAGCGGCTTCTTCACGGCCAGCACCGAGGGCGCCGTGCAGGTGCTCGCGGGCCAGCTGCGCGAGGCGCTCAGCGAGGCGCAGGGCGACATGACGCTGGCCATGCTGGGCCTGAGCGTCCTGCTCCAGCAGATCGAGATCACCGAGCGCGGGACCGACCTGCTGGTGGAGTTCCGCCTGGACGACCAGCAGGTGCGCGACGTGCTCGAGCGTTTCGGGCCGCTGCTGCAGGCGTTCCTGACCGCGCTCTGAGCTCGGCCGAGGCGAGGCCAGCGGCGTGATCGTCACGAGCGCTGGCCCGCGCCGCTCGCGCGCGCCATATACCCGCCGATGGCCACCCGAAAGTCCCCCCCCAGCAAGGCCGCGCCCGTCGTTCGACGGTCGAGAGACGACCGCAAGCGGCTGCCCGCCGACCTCGAGGCGTTCGCGCGTGGCGATGAGGGGCGCTACCGGCCGGAGCGGCCCGACCGCCCTCGCCTGCAGGACCCTCGCCCCAGCGCCACCATCGCGGGCGTGCGCAACCTGGACGCACGCGACTTCCACGACCGGCGCGTGGAGACCATGGAGGCGCTGCTGCCCTCGCTCTCGGACGAGAGCGCCTCGGCGGCCGACGACCGTGACCACCTCGGCCGCTTGTTGGCCGAGGCCATCCTGACCGGGCAACACCGGGGGCGCAGCTTCGTGAGCTTCGATGCCTTCGTGGACGTGGCGCTCGGCATCGCGCCCGCCCGTGCCCGTGAGCTGGCCAAGCGCGGGGTGGTGCAGCTGGGTCTCGGCGTGGATCAGCTCCGCCAGCTCTCCGACGAGACCGTGGCGGTGTTCGTGCGCTGCGAGACGGCGCTCACCGACAAGGAGCTGCCTGGCAAGGTCAGCATCGTCATCGACGGCAACGGCACCGAGCGCATCCGCGTGGAGGTGGACAGTAACCGCGCGGCGCAGGTGCTCTACGCCGTGGGCGGGCGCCTCAGCCAGCTGGCCGCCGACCAGGACAACAAGGGCGGCGGCCCGCCCAAGGACTACAAGGACAAGGGCGGCGCGCCCAGCCCTAGCCCTCGATCACGTCGAACGTGATGCCCTGCGCCCGAAGGCGCTCGATCAGCGCGTTGCCCATGGCCATGGCTGGGGTGACCACGCCCACGTGCGGCGGCAGGCGATCGCGGTCGAGCGCCAGGCACAGGGCCGACTCGGCCACCATCTTGCTGGTCTCGTCGTAGCCCGGGTCGCCGCCCGCTACCTCCGTGACCACACGCTTGCCGCCACCTTCGGCGATGAAGCGCACGTTGAACCAGCTCTGCGCGCGGGCTTGCTCGCTGGGGCCGTCGCCACGCGAGCGTGCCTTCAGCAAGAGCGCCTTGGCGGGCGGCAGCTGGGCCAGCAGCGCGAGGGCGCCCACACCGGCCACGCCGGCCAGCGCCAGGGGCAGCTCGTTCACGCGCACGTAGTGCCCATAGGTGAAGTCCGGACCGAACGCCGGCATGGCGGCGGCGCTGCGGCGCACCATGACCGGATCGATGGTGGGCAGCGGGATGGCCCACGCGCCGATGGAGGCCTCGTGGAAGATGTGCAGCTTCTCGGCCCGTACGCGGCGCCCCGTGGGCCGCGAGGGACGCGCGCGTTTGGCCCGGCGAGCGGCGTCGCGACGTGCGTTCGAGAACGCCTCGATCGCGCTGTGCCAGGTGCCGCCGGAGGCCTGCCCCGCCGCGCGCACGAAGCCGCGGCAGAGGATGGGCACGGGCTCGGTGAAGCGCTGCACCGTGAAGAACGCGCCGAGGTCGTGCGGGATGCTGTCGAAGCCGCAGCACGACACGATGCGCAGGCCCTTCGCGGCGGCGGCGGCGTGGTGCTTCTCCTGGATCTGCTCCACGAACTCGGGCTCGCCGGTGATGTCCACGTAGTCGGTGCCGGCCTCCACACACGCGTTCACCAGGGGCTCGCCGTACTCGGCGTAGGGGCCCACCGTGGTGAGCACCACACGCGTGGATTGCGCCATGCTCAGGAGCGAAGCCGGGTCGCTCACGTCCACGCGCAGCATGGGCACGTCCACGCCGGCGTCCTTGGCCACCTGCGCCAGCTTGTCGAGGCTGCGCCCCGCGATGGCCCAGCGGACCCCGGCCGGAGCGGCATGGGCCAGGTGACGCACCACCAGCTGACCAGTGAAGCCAGTGGCTCCGAAGACGACGATGTCGTGAGGGCGAACTGCGGAAGACATGGGCCGCGAACGTAGCACGCGGCGGGGCAACGCCGCAGTGTCAGCGTCAGTGTGTGGCGAAGACGTCGGCGAGTTCGGTGGCGAGCATCACGCGCTGCGCCAGCCGCTGCAGCTCCCGCACCTCGGCGGCCTCGATGCGCGCGTGGTACGAGGCATCGAGCTCCCCGAAGCGCTGCGCGAGCAAGACGCGCAGCGTGTCGCGCAGCGCGCCGAGGCCTTCTTGACGGCCTTGCTGTAGACCTTGCTGTAGGCCTTCTTGCCGGAGTTGATCTGCGATGGTTGCCAAAGGAGCCTCCGCGGCGGGGATGTGTTCGAGGATGGCCTGGCGGACCGCTTCGTATGAGTGTGGGCCCACCGTGAGGAGAATGTAGCGCACAAAGACGCGTGCTTCATCGGGGAAGTCCACGAGCACGCGCGCGAAGACGGCGCGCCACGCAACGATGCGGGCCAGCAGGGCAGTGAGGTCTCGGCCGTCCCGCAGCAGCCACAACGCCACCTGCGGTACCGGGGCGAGCGGCCGCGCGAACAGGTCCTGGTCCGACACGAAGACCAGGTCCTCGATGCGAAGCTCGAGGTTGGGAACGAACGGGCGCAGCTCGGGGAACTGGTCGAGGCCCTCGACCATCTCGTGGAGGCTGCGGGGTGCGGTCCAGCCGGACGGCCCGTGGTGCACGACCAGGGTCATCACGGGTGGAAGGGTCTTTCGGTCGGGCTGCTCGCGGAGGATCGAGGCCCACACGAGCTGTGTGTACTCGAGCACGCGCAGGGGCATGAGCGGGTGCGGCCAGCTCTGGTGCTCGATGATGATGTGCAGGTAGATCAGCTTGTCGCCGAGCGGTACCCGGAAGAGCAGGTCGCTGTGGCGGTGCGCCATGCTGGGGCTGACGAAGCTGCCAGGAATGAGCTCGAGCCGGGTCAGGTCGAGCGCCGCCACCAGGGCCGCCGGCAGGACGCTGCGGAGCATGTCGGCGGCGTGTGTGGGCACCCCGAAGATGCGCTTGAAGAGGCCGTCGTGGTCACCCATGGGGACGCTCGCGGGGGTCGGTGGTGTGGAGGGGGTGGTGTGGCATCGGGGCTCCGTTCGGCAGCCGTTGTCGGACGGGTGCACCACGGGTTGCTTCGATGTGCGATAGTCGCCGCGCATGGTGTGGCACCACCCGTCGGCCTCGGCGCGTCGCAGTGAGGCGATCCGCTGGGTGCAGCAGCTCCCCCCCGGGTCGGAGGGCATCGTCGTGACCAGCTCGCTGCACGCGGCCAACGCGCTGCTGCGCGACGCGCTGGGTGACCGTGAGGCGGCCTTCGGCTGGCATCGGCTCACGCTGGGGCAGCTGGCCGCGCAGCTGGGGCTGCCGCAGTTGGCGCTTCTGGGCCGCACGCCGGCGTCGCCGTTGGCCATGGAGGCGCTGGCGGCGCGCGTGGTGTTCGAGCTGGGGCAGGCGGGGCAGTTGGGGCGCTTCCAGCCGGTGGCCCATCGGCCGGGGCTGCCACGTGCGCTGGTGCGCACGCTGCGCGAGCTCTCGCTCGCCGAGGTGTCTCTGGACTCGTTGCCCGACACCGACGCGGCGCGTGACCTGCGGCGGGTGGGCCACGCGCTCGCGAGCGCCTGTGCGGCGTACGGTGTCGCGACACGCGCAGAGCTGCTGGTGGCTGCTGCGAGTGCCGCTACACAGGCCACACACCCGCTGATCGGGCTCCCGCTGCTGAGTCTGGACGTGCCGCTGCGCTCGCCGCTCGAGGCGCGCTTGCTCGCCGTGCTGCTGCGGGGGCACACCGCGTCCGCTGTGCTGGTGCCCAGCGGTGACGAGAGTGCGCGGCGCTGGCTGCAGCACGCGGGGTTGCCGGAGGCGCGTGAGCTTGCTGCTGCGAAGGCATCCCCTGCCAAGCCGCCTACCGCGCTGACTCGGCTGCAGGCACAGCTCTTTGCGCCCGACTCGGCGTCCGTGGATGAGGCGGTGTCCGCTCCCCGCGGCGACACCAGCGTGCAGCTCATGAGCGCCCCCGGTGAGAGCCGCGAGTGCGTGGAGCTCGCGCGGCGCGTGCTGGCCCATGCCCAGGAAGGCGTGCCCTTCGAGCGCATGGCGGTGCTCTTGCGCAGCCCCGAGGCGTACCATGCGCACCTGCGCGAGGCGCTCGGGCGGGCCAGCATCCCGGCGCACTTCACGCACGGCGCCAAGCGCCCCGAGCCGGGCGGGCGCGCGCTGCTGGCGCTGCTCGACTGCGTCATCGAGGGGCTGTCGGCGCGAGCGCTGGGCGAGTACCTCTCGCTGGGCGTGCTGCCGCGCAGCGAGGACGGCGCGCCACCGCCGGCCGTGTCGAGCGCCGACGCGTTCGTGCCACCCGACGAGGAATACCTGCCTGGTGCCGTGTCCCGCGCGCTCGATGAAGGCGCGGATGTGGCTGCTGGGGGGATGGACGACCCCGACGAACTCGACGAGCTCGCCGCGAGCGACACCGCGACGGCCAGCGCCGGCGGGAGCGGCGGGACGGGTGAGGTGCACCTCGCGACGCGCCGGCTGCGCGCCCCCCGCACCTGGGAGGCGCTGCTCATCGAGAGCCGCGCTGTGGGAGGGCGGGAGCGCTGGACCGCGCGCTTGGCTGGACTGCGCGCCGAGCTCGAGCTGCGCGCCAGCGAGGTGGCCGCCGAGGCGCCAGACTCCCCGCGCGCCCGCGCGCTCGCCCACCGGCTGGCCAGCCTGGACGAGCTGCAGGCGTTTCTCCTCCCGTTGCTGGACGAGCTCACCGCCCTGCCCAGCAGCACCAGCTGGGGTCGCTGGGTGCAGGCCCTCACGCGCGTGGCCACGCGCGCGCTGCGCGAGCCTGCGCCGGTGCTGCGCGCGCTGGCCGAGCTGGCCCCCATGGGCGAGGTGGGCCCGGTTTCGCTGACCGAGGTGCGCCTGGTGCTGGCCGAGCGCCTGGGGGAGCTGCGCGACCCGCCCAGCACGCAGCTGGCCGGCAAGCTCTTCGTGGGCTCCCCGGACGAGGCTCGGGGCCACAGCTTCGCGGTGGTCTTCGTTCCCGGCTTGGCGGAGAAGCTCTTCCCGAAGAAGGTGCTGGAAGACCCCATCCTGCTGGATGCCGCGCGCACCGCCATCTCGCCGGCGCTCGCCACCCTGACCGAGCGCGTGGCGGAAGAGCGCCTCTTGCTGCGCCTCGCGGTCGGCGCGGCCGAGCGCGCGGTGGTGCTGAGCTGGCCGCGCGTGGACACCGAGCGCGGGCGCCCGCGTGTGCCTTCGTTCTACGGCCTCGAGGTGGTGCGCGCCGCGGAGGGCACGCTGCCCGACTTCCACGCGCTCGAAGCGCGGGCGCTGCACGGCGCCGCGAGCCGGCTGGGCTGGCCGGCCCCCGAGGTGCCCACGGACGCCATCGACGAGGCCGAGTACGACCTCGCGACCCTGGCGCAGGCGCTCGGCAACGGCGCGGGGAGCGCTGCGGTCACGGGAGCCGCGCGCTACCTCTTGGACGCCAACCCCCACCTCGGCCGAGCGCTACGGGCGCGCGCGCGTCGCCACGGGGTGGCCCGCTTCCTGCCGGAAGATGGGCTGGTGCTGCCCAGCCAGCGCGCCGCCGAAGCCCTCGCGAAGCACCGTCTCTCGGCTCGGCCCTACAGCGCCACCGCGCTCGAGCGCTATGCCCGCTGCCCGTATCAGTTCTACCTGCACTCCATTGCCCGCCTCGCCCCGCGCGAGGTGCCCGAGCGCGTGGAGGGCCTCGACCCGCTCACGCGTGGCAGCTTCATCCACGAGGCGCAGTTCCGAATCCTGCGGGCGCTGCGCGACCAAGGTGCGCTTCCGCTCTCGGGCGACGCGAGCCTCACGCTGGCCCGGGCCGAGGTGAACCGGGCCTTCGCCGACGTGGAGCGCGAGTACCGCGAGCGGCTGGCGCCGGCCATCGAGGACGTCTTCCGCAGCCACGTCGAAGCCATCCATGCCGACTTGCTCGAGTGGGTGGCGCGCCTCGCCGAGCCCGAGGCCCCGGGGGCCGCGTTCGTGCCCACGCACTTCGAGCTGGCGTTCGGGCTGCCCACGCGCGAGGGACACGACGAGGCCTCGCGGCGGGAACCCCTGCCGCTCGCGGCCGGTGTCACCCTGCGCGGCTCCATCGACCTGGTGGAGCGCCGTGGCCGAGGCCTGCGGGCCACCGACTACAAGACGGGCCGCAACGTGACGCCTCCGCGCCTGCGCCTGGGCGGAGGCCAGACCCTGCAGCCGGCGCTCTACGCCATGGCGCTCGAGGCGCTGTTCCCGGACGCCGAGGTGAGCGGCGGGCGGCTCTACTTCTGCACTACCCGCGGTGACTGGAGCGCGCGCGAGGTGCCGCTCGACGACATCACGCGGGGCGGCGTGGCGGACGTGCTGTCCGCCATCGACGGCGCGTTGACCGATGGCTTCCTCCCGCCCGTGCCGCTCGAGGATCGCACGCGCAGCGAGTGCACGCGCTGTGACTACGTGGGGGTCTGCGGGCACGGAGAGGGACGCCGCGTGTCCAGCAAGGTCTCGCGCGCCACGACCAAGTCGCGCGGCACCGGCGACGAGGCCGACCACGGAAAGCGCTTGATCCAACTCGACTTGCTGCGGAGGCGCGAGTGACCGCACCCCTCGGTGACTCTGCGGCGCGCGATGCCATCCGCTCCGACCTCGACACCACCCTGGTGGTGGAGGCCGCGGCCGGCACCGGCAAGACCACCGAGCTGGTGCACCGCATCGTCGCGCTGGTGGCGCGCGGCGAGCGCCTGGGCCGCATGGCGGCCGTGACGTTCACGGACAAAGCCGCAGGCGAGATGAAGCTGCGGCTGCGGCGCGCGCTCGAGGAAGCACGGCAACACGCGCTCGCGGCTCGCATGGCGGGTGAGGCTGGAGCCCAACCGCGCGCGCTGCACCTGGAACAAGCGCTGGCCGAGCTCGAGGTGGCGCGCATCGGGACCATCCACGCGTTCTGCGCGGATCTCCTGCGCGAGCGCCCCATCGAGGCCAACGTGGACCCGTCGTTCGAGATGGCCAGCGAAGACCAAGTGGCCGCGCTGCTCGAGCGCGCCTTCGACGACTGGTTCACGCGTATCCTCGTTGCTCCGCCGGCCGCGCTCACGCGGCTCCTGCGGCGCGGCGGCTTCGACAGCGACCAGGGTGCGAGTGGCCTGCTGCGCTCGGCAGCGATGGCGCTCGTGGACGACCGCGACTTCGACGCGCCCTGGCCGCCGCCGCCCAGCTTCGACCGCGAGCGCGCCATCGACGAGCTGGTGGACGCGCTGCTCACGCTCGACGCGCTGGCCAGCGCAGGCAGCCCGAGCAGCAAGCTGGTCGGGTCGTTGCACCTTCTCGCCACCCCTGCCGTCGAGGCTGCGGCACGCGAGCGTCGCGTGGGCCTCGGTCGCGACTACGACGGCCTCGAGGCGCAGCTCTGCGCGCTGCCCACCAAGTGGGACGCGTGGCGGTACGACGGCTACCCACGCGAATTCCCCGCGGGGATGCGAGACGAAGTGCTGCAGCGCCGCGCCCGCTTCAAGGAGGACCTCACGCGCTTCGCCGAGCACGTGGAGGCCGAGCTGGCCTCGGCGCTGCGCGAGCTGCTGCGCGACGTGGTGCACGACTACGAGGCGCTCAAGGCGCGCGCCGGCTGGCTGGACTTCACGGACCTGCTCGTGCGCACGCGCGAGCTGCTGGTGCGCGACGCGACCGTGCGCACGGCCTGGCAGCGCAGCTTCAGCCACCTCTTCGTGGACGAGTTCCAGGACACCGACCCGCTCCAGGCGGACATCCTGCTGCTGCTGGCCAGCGACCCCGACGCCTCGCTGCCCGGGCTCGCCCAGCAACGCGAGGCCTGGCGCCTTTCGCGCGTGGTCCCCGGCAAGCTCTTCGTGGTGGGCGACCCGAAGCAGAGCATCTACCGCTTCCGGCGCGCCGACGTGCGCATCTACGAAGGCGTGAAGCGGCACCTCGCGGCGGGCGGTGCCGCGGTGCTCTACCTGAGCACCAGCTTTCGCTCGCTGCCGGGCATCCAGGCGCTGGTGAACGCAGCCTTCGCGCCCACCATGCTGCCCACCGAAGACGGCACGCAGGCGCGCTACGTCCCGCTCGAGCCCTTCCGCGCGGCGGGCAGCACACAGCCAGCCGTGATCGCGCTGCCGGCCCCGCGCGCGCGCCTGTGGCGCGAGGGTCCCGTGAAGGGCTCCGTGGAAGAGTCGCTGCCCGACGCGGTGGGCGCCTTCATCGCCTGGCTGGTGAGCGCCTCCGGTTGGACCGTGGAAGAAGCGGGCAAGCGCGTCCCCGTGGCCCCACGCCACGTGTGCCTGCTCTTCAAGAGCCTGCACTCCACCTTCAAAGAAGACCCGGTGCGCGGCTACGTGGACGCGCTCGAGCGCCGGCAGGTGCCGCATGTGCTCATGGGCGGGCGCACCTTCCACGACCGTGAGGAGGTGGGTGCGCTGCGCCAGGCGCTGGCCGCGCTCGAGTGGCCCGACGACGAGCTGGCGGTCTACGCCACGCTGCACGGGCCGTTCTTCGCGCTCAACGACGACGCGCTGCTGGCCTACAAGGACACGCTCGGGCACCTCTCGCCGGTGCGCCGGGTGGAGCCCGAGGCGCTGCTGGGAGACGAGCAGCTCGAGGCCGTGCAGGCGGCGCTCGACGTGCTGCGGCGCCTGCACGCACGCCGCAATCGGCGGGCCATCGCCGAGACGCTGGGTGACCTGCTCGCGGAGACGCGCGCGCACGCCTCGCTCGCGTTCTGGCCCTCGGGCGAGCAGGCCCTCGCCAACATCTTGCGCGTGGTGGACCACGGCCGGCGCTTCGACGCGCGCGGCACCACCTCGTTTCGCGCCTTCGTGACGTGGCTCGAGGGCGCGGCGGACACCGAACGCGGCGGCGGCAACGCGCCCATCGTGGAAGAGGGCGCCGAGGGCGTGCGCGTCATGACGGTGCACAAGGCCAAGGGCCTCGAGTTCCCCGTGGTCGTCCTGTGCTCGCCCACCGAGAACGCTGCGTGGAGCCGGCCCTCGCGATTCGTGGATCCAGAGCAGGGCCTCGCGGTGCGTTCGCTGGCGGGCTGCCTCCCCATCACCTTGCGCGAGCGCGCCGAAGAAGTGCTGGCGGCCGACCGCGCCGAGGCGCTGCGCCTGCTCTACGTGGCCAGCACGCGCGCGCAGGACCTCTTGGTGGTGCCCACCACGGGCTTTGGCGAAGGCGCGAGCTGGTGGCTGACGCCGCTGTCTGCCGCGCTCCACCCGCCCGCCACGCTGAAGCGCGCGAGCACGGCTGCGCCCCTCTGCCCGCCCTTCGGCGAGAGCAGCGTGCTCGACGCCGAGCGCCCCGACGAGACCGTTCGTCCTGGCCTGCACGAGGAGCTTGCTGGAGGTGTGAGCGTGGTCTGGTGGGACCCTGAGCGCCTCTCGCCCGTGGATGACCCCGGTGGCAGCCGCAACGCCGCGCTGCTGGTGGAAGACGCAGCCGGCCAGGCCGTGGCTGGCGCCGCGGTGTATCGCGCCTGGCGTGACGCGCGCGCTGCGCTGCGCGAGACCGCGGCGGAGCGACAGCACCGCGCGCAGCCCGTCACGGCGGCCTCGAAGGACCCGGAGACGCCGCGCTGGGTGCGCGGTGGCCAGCACGTGGAGTTCGAGCGCACCAGCGCTTCGGGCAGTGAGCGGCCGCGCGGTCCGCGCTTCGGCACGCTGGTTCACGCGCTGCTGGCCGAGCTGCCGCTCGACACCGACACACGCGCCTGTGAAGACCTGGCCCACGCGCACGGCCGCCTGCTGGGCGCTACGGAAGACGAGGTGCAGGCCGCTCAGGTGGCCGCGCTGGCCGCCTTCGCCCACCCGCTCATGCAGCGCGCCCGCGCCGCCGATGCCCTGCGCCGCGAGACGCCCATGCTGTTGCGCACGCCGGACGGCGGCCTGATCGAGGGCATCGTGGACCTCGCCTTCCGCGAGGGCGAGCGCTGGACCGTGGTCGACTTCAAGACCGACCTCGGCGACGCTCCGCTGCCGCACTACCTCGTGCAGGTGCGCCTCTACGCCGACGCCATCACGCGCGCCACGGGCCAGCCCGCCCAGGCGCTTCTCTTCGGCGTGTGACACCGGCATCCTCTCGGCCCAGGAACCCATCCCATGACCACCTTCAAGCTCGACGCTCCGCTGCTGGCCCCGAACCTCGCCTCCGTGCCACAGCGCGCGCGTGACATCGCCGAGCGCGGCTTCGACGGAACCTTCACCTTCGAGGGGCCGCACGAGCCCTTCATGCCGCTGTTGCTGGCGGCCGAACACACCTCGCTCGAGATCGCCACGGGCGTGGCCATCGCCTTCGCGCGCACCCCCATGACCGCGGCCAACCTGGCGTGGGACCTCCAGCACTTCAGCCAGGGGCGCTTCACGCTGGGCCTCGGCTCGCAGATCCGCCCGCACGTGGAGGCGCGCTACAGCATGCCCTGGGGCAAGCCCGTGTCGCGCATGCGGGAGTTCGTGCAGGCCTACCACGCCATCTTCGACTGCTGGATGAACGGCACCAAGCTCGCGTTCCGCGGCGAGTACTACACGCACACGCTCATGCCCCCCATGTTCCACCCGGGCAAGCTCGGGGCCGTGCGCCCCAAGATCACGCTCGGCGGCGTGGGCAACAACATGGTGGAGTGCGCGGGCGAGGTGGCGGACGGACACCTGGTGCACCCCTTCCACACGCTCACCACGCTGCGCGACACCACGCTCCCGGCCCTCGAGCGCGGCCTCGCGCGCAGCGGGCGCACGCGCAGCCAGCTCGAGCTGTCGGCGCAGGTGCTGGTGGTCAGTGGCCGCGACGACAAGGAGCTGAAGGGCGTGCGCGAGGCCGCCCGCGCACAGATCGCCTTCTATGGCTCCACGCCAGCCTACCGCCACGTGCTCGAGGCCGAGGGCTACCCCGAGCTCCATGGCGAGCTCCACGCGCTCTCGAAGCAAGGCAAGTGGATGGACATGGCGGCGCGCATCGACGACGGCCTGCTGGCCAAGGTGGCCTGCGTGGGCACCCCCGACGAGGTCGCCCGGGAGCTGACGGCCCGCTACGAGGGCGTCGCCCAGCGCGTGGCCATCGCTACGCCGGTGGCCCTGAGCGCCGAGTGCGAGACGGCCCTGGTGCGAGCGCTGCGGTAGGCTGCGGCATGTCCGAGCCCGAGCACGTCGAGTCCCTGCTGACGACCCCGGCCTTTCGCCTCGAGCGCATCGTCTCGCGCGGGCACGCGTCTCCGCCGGGCTTCTGGTACGACCAGGACGAGCACGAGTGGGTGTGCCTCGTGTCGGGGGCGGCCACGCTCGAGATCGAGGGCAGCGACACCGTGGCGCTACGTGCGGGGAGCACGCACCTGCTCCCTGCGCGGACGCGCCACCGCGTGGCCTGGACGAGCCCCACCGAGACCACCGTCTGGCTCGCGCTCTTCTTCCGCGACGCTCCGCTCCCCATGCTGGCCGCGGAGCACATCGCCCGCATCGTGGGCCACATGAACGACGACCACGGCGACTCGCTGCTGGACTACGCACGCCACCTGGCAGGCGTCCCTGGCGCCACGTCCGCGCGCATGACGCAGGTGGACGCCGCAGGGTTCGGGCTCGCCGCCGAGACTCCGGAAGGACCCCGTCAGCTGCGGCTGCCGTTCGACGCCCCGATCCGCGACACGGGCGAGGCGCGCAGCGCCCTCGTGGCCATGGCCAAGCGCGCCCGGCAGGCCGATCACCCCCAGGAGTGATCTCCGCACGCGACCTGTGTTAGCCTCATCGCTCACAGTCACGACGGGGGTCATGATGGTGGGCGCAGTGTGGAACAGGGTGGTGGTCATCGGCGGGCTCGCGCTCGCGCTCGCTAGCGTGGGCTGTGGCTCGGGGACCGTCGTGGACGACGACGACCTCTTGCCAGACCAATGCACGTCGAGCGCCATGTGCGACGACGGCAACTTCTGCAATGGCGAGGAGACGTGCGATCCGGCGAGCTCCTTCGCCAGCACGCGTGGCTGCGTGCCGGGCCTGGCCCCCTGCGGCGCGGACACGTTTTGCGACAACGATGCGGGGGTGTGCACCGTGCTCTGCGGCGACGGCGATGGCGACGGACACGACGGGGTGCCGTGTGGGGGCGACGACTGCGACGACACCAACCCCGGCCGCTTCCCCGGTAACCCGGAGGTCTGCGATACGTTCGACGTGGACGAGGACTGCAACCCGCTGACCTTCGGCACGCTCGACGAAGACGACGACGGCCACGTGGACCTGGCTTGCTGCAACGAGGACACGGCCGGCATGCGCTACTGCGGTGACGACTGCGCCGACCAGCGGCGCGACACGCGTCCGGGCATGCCCGAGGTGTGCGACGGCATCGACAACGACTGCGACACGATGCTGGACGAGGGCGTCACGGTGACGGGGCGGCCCGACATGGACTTCGACCTGCACGGCGACGAGGGCGCGCAGGCGATCATGCGCTGCGCCGACACCCAGGGCTTCTCGGTGTTGAGCGACGACTGCGACGACGGTCGCGTGACGGCGCACAGCGCGCAGCTCGAGATCTGCGACGGCCTCGACAACGACTGCGACGACCTGCTGGACGAGAACGCGGTGGCCGTGGCCTGGTACCCCGACGACGACGTGGACGGGTTCGGCGATGCGGATGCGACGCCCGTGATCTCTTGTGCCGTGGTCAGCGGCCACGCCGTGCGCACCGGCGACTGCGATGACAGCGACCAGAGCCTGAGCCCGTCCGCCGCCGAGCGCTGTGACGGGCGCGACAACAACTGCGACGGCGTCGCCAACTTCCTCATCAACTTCGGCGACACCGAGGACGACGACGAAGACGGCTTCCCCGACATGCGCTGCGGTGGTAACGACTGCAACGACGGCAACCCCAGCGTCTATCCGGGCGCCATGGAGCTGTGCGACGGCGTGGACAACGACTGCGACGGCGTGGTGGACGCCGACTCCGCCGACGCCCTCTGGTACCTGGACCTCGACGGCGACGGCTTCGGCGACGCCACGGGCGGCACCATGCTGTCTTGCACCCCCATCGCCAACCGCATCGCGCGCGGCGGCGACTGCGACGACGGGGACGCGGGCATTCGCCCGGCCGCCAACGACGCCTGCAACGGCATCGACGACGACTGCGACGGCACCACGGACGAGAGCGGCCTGCGCTTCCCGTTCTATCCGGATGACGACGACGACGGCGTGGGCGACGCGAGCGGTGGCGTGATCTTCGCCTGTCCCGGTCGCGAGCCCACGGGTGTGTCCCAGGCCCAGGGCGACTGCGACGACGACGACGACACGGTCTACGCGGGGGCCCCCGAGCTGTGCGACGGAGACGACAACGACTGCGACGGAGTGACCGACGAGGATGCCCCGCAAGCGTGGTTCCCCGACGGCGACTCGGACGGACGCGGCGTCCCGGCGGGCGGCATGACCACCTGCAACCCGCCCGCGGGCTACGTGCTGTTCAGCGACGACTGCAACGACCTCGACGCCAACAACTTCCCCACCAACGCGGAGAGCTGTGATGGCGTCGACAACGACTGCGACTCACAGGCCGACGATGGCGCAGACGCCGCCTGCATGCTCTCCACTGGGATGGGGGTGTGTTCCATGGGTGCCTGCCTCATCGCCGATTGCGCGGCGGGCCGCGACGACTGCGACACCACCTTCGGCACAGGTTGCGAGGTCGACACGAACCGGAATCCGTCGCACTGCGGAGCGTGTCTCGCGCGCTGCAGCCTGGGTGACTCGTGCGGTGCCACGGGTCCGCTCGGCATCTGCGACGACGCCCCCTTCGTGCAGCTCGCATCGAGCTGGGACCAGATGTACATGCTGCGGAGCACGGGCGGCACCGTGGTGTGGGGCGCCAACACGGTGGGTGAGCTGGGCGACGGAGGCAGCGTGGTCCGGACCGCCCCGGTCGAGGGCTCACGCGGCTGGGTCGAGATCGATGGTGGCGAGGGCTTCGGGTGCGCGCGCAACGCCGCCGGGCGTGTCTTCTGCTTCGGGACGACGACCAGCGGCAAGCTCGGCAACGGCATCTCGGACGGGAGCATTCGCGCCACACCCGTGCCCGTGGTGGGCTTGGTGGACGCCACCGTCATCTCGGCCGGCTTCGACCACGCCTGCGCCATCCGACAGGGCGGCCAGGTGGTCTGCTGGGGCAACAACTTGCGCGGTCAGCTGGGCACGGGCGCAACCGGCGGCATCTTCGCCACGCCCACCCCGTCGCTGGTGACCGACGCCATCGACATCTACGCGGGCTTCGAATTCACCTGCGCGCTGCGACCGAGCACCAGCGGAGGGAACCGCGTGACCTGCTGGGGCGAGAACGACGAGGGCGAGCTCGGCCGAGGCTTCACGTCGACCTCAGAGGTCTCGACCGAAGTGGACGTCGTGGGAGTGCCGAGCGACGTCATCCAGCTGGGCCAGAGCGCGGCCGGCGCCTTCACGTGCGTACGCAGCTCGGGGGGCGCGGTCTACTGCTGGGGCTTCTCGTCGCTCAACGCGGTGGGCCAGGGCTCGAACTCCACGGTCGCCATCCGCATCTCTGACGGGAGCGGTCCCATCGCGGACGCCGTCAAGGTCATTCCCGGCGTCGACAGCGCTTGCGTCTTGCGCCCCGGGGATGGTCCGGGCCGCTTCGCGGTGTGGTGCTGGGGAGGCGGACGCATCCAAGGACAGGTCGCGTTCGGCACGGACTCGCCGGTGGCGGAGCACGTCCGTGACGCCACGGGGCCCATCACGGACGCGCTCGACGTCGCGGTGGGTCAGCAGTGGGCTTGCGTCACACGCAGCGACGGCGGGGTGTGGTGCTGGGGACGCGACACCAATGGGGTGCAGGGCAACGGCTCGTCCGTCACGGCGGATCAGCCCCTCGCGCAGCGGGTGATGACGCTCTTCCCCGCCGACCCGTGAACACGGAGCCGCGCGCTAGCCGCACCGCTCCTGCTACGCTCGGCTCACCATGACGACTCCCGCGCCAACGCCACCCACCCTCGCCGACGTGGTGGCCGCGCGCGAGCGCATCCGCGACGCGCTCACCCTCACGCCGCTCACGTTCTCGCAGACGCTCTCCGAGATCACCGGCGCACGCGTGTTCCTCAAGTTCGAGAACCTGCAGTTCACCGGCTCGTTCAAGGGGCGCGGCGCGCGCAACCGGCTGCTGAACGTGCAGAAGGGGCGCGGCGTCATCGCCATGTCCGCTGGCAACCACGCGCAGGGTGTGGCGCACCACGCGGCGCTGCTGGGGCTCTCCAGCACCATCGTCATGCCCGAGAACACGCCCTTCACCAAGGTGGCCCGCACGCGCGCGCTGGGTGCCACGGTGGAGCTGGCGGGCCGCGATGTCATGGAGTCCGCCGTGCGTGCCCGCGAGCTGGCCATCGAGCGCGACCTCGAGTTCATCCACCCCTTCGACGACCCGGCCGTGGTCGCAGGGCAGGGCACCATCGGGCTCGAGATGCTGGAGCAGCGCCCGTCGCTCGACATGATCGTGGCGTCGGTGGGCGGCGGCGGCATGCTCTCGGGCATCGCGCTGGCGGCTAGCGGCCACGACCGCCCCGTGCAGCTGGTGGGCGTGCAGAGCGAGCGCTACCCGTTCATGGCGGACTTCCTGCACGGCTGCGCGTCCAGCGTGGTGGCAGGCTCCACCGTGGCCGACGGCATCGCGGTGTCGCAGCCCGGGACCATCGGGCGGGCCGTGCTCACCCAGCAGCACGCCGAGGTGCTCATCGTGCGCGAGGCCACCATCGAGCGCGCCATCGCCATGCTGCTCGAGATCGAGAAGACGGTGGTGGAGGGCGCTGGCGCCGCGCCGCTGGCTGCCTGCCTCGAGCACCCGGAGTTCTTCGCCGGCCGCGAGGTGGGGCTGGTGCTCTCCGGCGGCAACATCGACCCGCGCACGCTCGCGGTGGTCACGCTACGTGGCCTCGCCAACCAGGGGCGCCTCAACCGCGTGCGTGTGGAGCTGGACGACCTGCCCGGGCGCCTGGCGCTGGTCTCCAAGGTCATCGCGGAGGCGGCGGCCAACGTGGTGCAAGTGGACCACGACGGCCTCGGCTCCACCGGCGCGCGCAGCACCGTGCTCGACCTGCGCATCGACACGCTGGACGCGGCCCACGCCCAAGAGGTCATCGACCGACTGCACCAGGCGGGCATCCGCGCCGAGCTTCTGCCCTGGTAGCGGTTCTGTGTACACGGTATACTAGCCGCCGCATGAGTGCCCACCCCCCCAAGCACAGTCGTGCGGCGTCGTTTGGCTACATCGTCCTCGCCTACGTCGTCGCCATTGCCGCTGCCTATGGCACGGTCCTCTACTTCCCCCTCGAGTCGCCGCTCTACACGGCCTTCCTCGCGGACTTCGTCGCCACCTGCGCCGTCTTCGCGTTCAGCGTGGCGTTCAGCAACTCGAGCTTCTACGACGCCTACTGGAGCGTCATCCCGCCGCTGATTGGCGTGTACTTCTGGACGCACGCGGCCCCCGACGCCGAGCTCACCCGGCAGGCGCTGTGCCTGGGCCTCTGCACCCTCTGGGCGGTGCGCCTGACCTACAACTGGGCGGTCGGCTGGACCGGCCTGCACCACGAGGACTGGCGCTACGTGGACATCAAGGCGAAGACCGGCGCGCTCTACTGGCCGGCCAGCTTCGCGGGCATCCACATGTTCCCCACGGTGGAGGTCTTCTTCGCGTGCCTGCCCATGTGGCCGGCCCTCACCTCGAACGCACCCCTCTCCTGGATCGACGGCGTGGCCACCGTGGTCACGCTCGGGGCCATCGTGATCGAGACCGTGGCCGACGAGCAGCTGCGCGCGTTCGGCAAGACCAAAAAGCCGGGCGAGCTCATCCAGACGGGCCTCTGGCGCTACTCACGGCACCCCAACTACTTCGGCGAGCTCACCTTCTGGTGGGGCCTCTTCCTCTTCGGCTTCGCCGCCTCGCCCGCCGACTGGTCCTGGACCATCATCGGAACGGCGTGCATCACCGTGATGTTCTTCTTCATCAGCGTGCCCATGATGGAAAAGCGCCAGCTCGAGAAGAAGCCCCACTTCGCCAAGGTCGTCGCGAGCACGTCGATGATCATCCCCTGGTTTCATCGCGGCAGCGCCGCGTCCACCTCTCCCTCGGAGTAATGCCCATGGCTCGCAAAGTCCTCTCGGAAGACAAGATCCACCCCGCCGCCCGCGAGAAGATCGCCAGCAACCACGCCGACATCGTGGCCGAGGTGGAGGCCGCCATCGCCAAGCACGACGTGGTGGTGGTGGGCATGGCCCAGAACCCGCACCCGAAGCGCGTGCGCAAGGCCCTCAAGGCGAAGGGCGTGGCGCACGAGTACCTCGAGTACGGCAGCTACACCAGCGAGTGGCGGCGGCGCACGGCGCTCAAGATGTGGACCGGCTGGCCCACGTTCCCCATGTGCTTCCACAAGGGGGTGCTGGTGGGTGGTGCCAACGAGCTGATCGCGCTCTTGGACAGCGGCGAGCTGCGCTGAGGCCCGACGCCATGGCGGCCGAGACGGCGGCGCAGGGTTGCAATCCCCTGCGCTTCCGTTGGATTCTCGCCCGTCATGAACGTCCTCGTCGTCAATTGCGGTAGCTCCAGCATCAAGCTCGACCTGCTCGACCCGTCCACCGGCGCCCGCGTCGCCACCGGCAGCGTGGAGCGCGTGGGCAGCGAAGGCTGCTCGTTCGCCATCGACAAGGGCACGCCCGAGGTGCTGCCCGGGGCGGACCACCTCACGGCGCTCCAGGCGGTGCTGCCCAAGCTCACCGCCGGTGCGGCCGTCGGCGCCGTGGGTCACCGCGTGGTGCATGGTGGCGAGCGCTTCAACGCGCCCGTGCGCATCGACGACACCGTGGAGGCGGCGATCGAGGCGCTCATCCCGCTGGCCCCGCTGCACAACCCTGGGAACCTCGCTGGCGTGCGCGCCGCCCGGGCACTCTTGCCGGACGTACCGCACGTGGCGGTCTTCGATACGGCCTTCCACGCCACGCTACCCACCCGCGCCAGGGTGTACGCGCTGCCCACCGCGCTGGCCGACAAGCACGGCGTGCGGCGCTACGGCTTCCACGGGCCCAGCCACCAGTACGTGGCTCAGCGCGCGGCCGAGGCACTGCGCGAGGACATCCGCCACCTGCGCATCATCACCTGCCACTTGGGCAACGGCGCCAGCATCGCGGCCATCGAGAACGGGCGCTCGGTGGAGACCAGCATGGGGCTCACGCCGCTCGAGGGCCTGGTCATGGGCACGCGCGCGGGCGACGTGGACCCGGGCGCCATCCTCACGCTCATGCGCGCCGAGAAGCTGGACGTGGACGCCCTCGACCGCATGCTCAACAAGGAGTCGGGCCTCGCGGGGCTCAGCGGCGTGGGCAACGACCTGCGCGACATCGAGGCGCGCGCGGCCGAGGGCGACGAGCGCTGCCGGCTGGCCATCGAGGTCTTCTGCCACCGCCTGCGCAAGTACATCGGCTCCTACGCGGCGGTGCTGGGCGGCGTGGACGTCATCGTCTTCACGGCGGGCATCGGCGAGAACAGCGCCTCCATTCGCCACCGCGTGCTCCAGCGCCTCGACTTCCTGGGCGCGCGCCTCGACGAAGACAAGAACCGCAGCGCGCGCGTCTCGCGCGAGTCGCCCACCGCGATCATCTCGGAGGACCACTCGCGCACGCGCCTGATGGTGGTGGCCACCGACGAAGCCCAGGCCATCGCCAGCGAGACGGCCAAGCTGGCCAGCGCCGCCGACAAGGTGGAGGGCGCCGCGCGCATCCCCATCGCCATCAGCGCGCGGCACGTGCACCTCAACCGTCAGACGCTGGCGCTGCTCTTCGGCCCGGAGGCCAAGCTCACCGAGCACAAGCCGCTCAGCCAGCCCGGGCAGTTCTCGTGTCACGAGAAGGTCAACCTGGTGGGCCCCAAGGGGCGCATCGACGGCGTGCGCATCCTCGGCCCGCTGCGCAGCCAGAACCAAGTGGAGATCGCCCGCACCGACGAGTTCAAGCTGGGCGTGGACGCACCCGTGCGCGACAGCGGCGACGTGAAGGCGAGCGCGCCCATCACGCTCGAGGGGCCCGCGGGCTCCGTGCAGCTGACCGAGGGGCTCATCTGCGCGCGGCGTCACATCCACATGCACACGGACGACGCTATGCGCTTCGGCGTCTCGGACAACGACGTGGTGGAGGTGGCCGTGGACACCGAAGGGCGCGACCTCATCTTCGGCGACGTGCTCATCCGCGTGAGCGACAAGTACGCGCTCGAGATGCACCTCGACACCGACGAGGCCAACGCGGCCGAGATCACCCCCGACGTGGCCGGCGAGCTGGCACCCACCCACGGCAGCGTGCGCCTGCTCAGGAAGCGCACCGAGTTCGTGCAGGGCTGAGATCCCTGAGACGAGACGTGCGAGGGGTCGATAAATCGCCCTAGCGCGAGCGCGCCCGCAGTGGACGGGCGAAGGAATACTTCTGTATTTCGAGCTCGGCCACGAGGACGTAAGCCGCGATCGGGCGATTTACCGACCCCTCGCCCTCACTGATACGTGAAGCGCAGGTCGTAGTCGCAGATCTGGTAGACGTCGCCCTCCTGGATGGCGCGGCTGTCGATCTTCCCACCCTGGAAGTCGATGCCGTTCGTGCTGCCCAGGTCCTTCATGTAGTAGATGCCGCCGTGGTAGACGACGGCGGCGTGACGGCGCGAAATGTTGCCGTCCTTGATGGCCAGGTCGGCGGACTTGCTGCTGCGGCCGAGCACGAACTCGTCCTTGTTCACCGGGAATTTCTGGCCGTTGAAGATGATGAAGAGCGCGGGCTTCGACGGCGCGGGCGGCGGCACGCTGGGAAGGCGCGGCGGCGCGGCGGGCAGCGGCGGCACGGACGGCTTGGCCATCAGCGGCGCGGCGGGCAGCGGCGGCACGAAGGGCGCGGCCACCGGCGGAGCGACCGGCGCGATGGGCATGACCGGGATGGGGGCCGGCGCGACAGGGGCTGCGACCGGCATCACGGGGGCGGGTGCAAACGCGGCCTGCTGGGGGAGCGCGGGCACGACGGGGGACACCGAGGGGCCGGGCAGCGTGGGCTGCGTGGGCAGCATGGGCGGCAGGGGCGGGGCGGCCGGCGGCGGCGCGGCGGCCGGGGCGCCCATGGGCGGGATGCTGGGCCGCTGCACCGAAGCCGAGGGGCTGCGCACCCCATAGTTGCGCGAGCGCGCGTACTGGCGCATCGACTCGTTGATCAGGTAGTCCACCGAGCACTCCAGCTCACCGCTCATCTGCTCGAAGATCTCGTAGAGGTAGTCGCGGCACTGGAAGCTGCGCAGGGTCTTCTTGTTCTGGTCGGTGGCCATTCGGATTGCCTAGGGTGAGAAAGGAGGGCGGTCGCGAGCGGGAGAGTTGCCCTCAGGGGGCGGCGGGGGCGGCGGGGGCGGCGGGAGCCGGCGCAGCAGGAGCAGCAGGTGCCGCGCCCGCGGGTGCCGCGGCCGCCTCGGGGCCGGCGAGTCGCTCGCGCAGGCCGCGCAATGCCGCCTCGGCCACCTTGCCCACGGTGTCTGCGGCGGGGCGGAGATCGGTCCAGTGGTCGCCCGCGAGCGGCGTGCGGTCGCTGACGCGCGCCTCGAGGAGCGCGGCGTCTGCGGCGGCCCCGCGACGCTCGATGAAGCGCATGGCGATGATGCGGTTCCACCACTGCGTCGCACCGAGCTGGCGGGTGAGCACCTCGGTGGGCGGCTCGGACATCTGGCTCATGCGCTGGGCGTAGCCCTCGAGCTCCTCCGGCTCGTACTCGATGTCGGCCGGCGCGGACGGGAGACGGGTGAGGAACTCGGCCACCACGGCGCTGCCGCCAATGGAGAGGATGAGCTCACCGGCGCGCCAGCGCAGGCGCTTCGCGGTGTCGTCGTTGTCCACCGTGGCGAGCAGCGGCCAGAGGCGTGGGATGGCGGCCACGCTGCGGATGTCACCCACCCGGTCGAAGGCGTCGTCACGCACGCCGAGCGCGTTGGTGGGGCTGGGGTTGAGCGCGATGTCCAGCAGCGCGGCCAGGTTGGCCTCGCTCACGTTCCCCTCGAGCGCCTGGAGCGCCTTGCGACGGCGCGCGTTCAGCGCTTCCACGAAGGCAGGCGGCGTCTCGACGGCAGGCACGGCGGCGCCGATCTCGAGCAGGCGCGTCTTGATGCTGGCCTCGGTGGCGAGGTGCTTCATGGCGGGCAGGATGCCCTCGGTGATCCAGTTCTCGCGGTTGATGTGCACGGCTGCGTCGAGGCGCACGGGATCCAACGTGGAGCCGTCGGCCGTCATCTGACGCTGCAGCTCACCCTTGAGCCAGTTGAAGAACGCCTCGCCTTCGATCTCGCGCTCGATGGCGACCAAGCGCTCGGCGCCCGCCGTCTTGGTGGCGGCGTCGCCCAGCTGCGCCACGAGCTCCGCGATCTTCACCATGGCCTGCTGCGGCATGCGCGAGCTGAGCGCGTTCACCAGGCGGCTGGCGGCGGGCGCACCCACCGAGCGGACGATCTGCTCCACGCTGTAGTTGCCTGCCAGGCTGCGGCCCACGAAGTCCCGCACGTACCAGTCCACGACGCCGTTCACGAGCGTGGTGTGTGTCTCGCCCTCGGCGTGGGTCAGCAGCAAGTATGCGGCGTCCTTCGCGCGCACCTGCATGGGCGGCGGGCCCTGCTCCTCGTTGTGGCCGGGTGGCGTCTCGTTCATGAGCTCCACCAAGCGCGGCGCCATGCCGGCCACGATGCGCGGAGGCAGCGTGGGATCCTGGCGCTGCAGCTCTTCGAGCGCGCGCTGCAGGAGCGCGAGGCCCTCCACGTCATTGCGCTCCATCTCGACCAGCGCCGTCGCGGCGCGCGTGCGCAGCTCGAGCGAGTAGTGGTCGCTGAGGAGCACGGCCACGATCTTGCGCGGGCCCTTCACTGTGCGGCGCCAGTACTCGATGTCGTCCGAGTTGACCTTGCACCCCAACAGCGCGCTCAGCGCCATGATGGTCAGCAGCGAGCGTGCGACGAAGCCGAGCTGCCGCGCCCGGCCCTGAATCATGGAGCCACGGTCAGAGGGACGGGAGGAGGCGAGGTGTGTGCTGCGAAGGGTCATGAAGTGCCCAATCGGGTCACGACGGCCAGGGGCGCCGAGGGAGCCGGAGGAGAGCCATTGGAGAGCCGACAGATGATCGAGAGTCGAGCCGGAGCCCGTGGAGCCGGGGCAATTCCGGCGAGGCGGCGCAGGTCTTGGCGGACCAGCGTCCCCCGGAACAGAGGGCCTCTGCGGAGCGCAGAACCCGACGTGATAGTAGAGGATTCGCCCGTACGATCAAGAGTCTCGTGAGGACGGCCGGGGGTGCACGGGGGCCCCCGCCTTGGGGCCACCCCGATTTCTTGACCCGAGCCCACCGGACCAGCTAGCCTGGATGTGCGAAGGTACACACTTGGCCTCACAAACAACTACATCCGCGCACACGAAGTCGCGACCCCGTCCCCCTGCGGTCAGCGAGCCCGTTCCGTCCGCTACTGGCCGGCGGCACGAGGTGCTCGGCATCTTCGCCGCCACCTGGGCCCTGCTGATGGGCCTCTCGCTGTGGTCGTACGACGCGGCGGGCGGCGACAACCTCGTGGGCCCTGTCGGGACCGGCCTCGCCAGCGCGCTCGCCACCGCGTTCGGTGTCGCGGCGTGGCTGCTCCCCATCGAGCTGGGCCTCGCGGCACGGCGCCTCTTCAGTGGGCGTCGCGGCCTGCTGGGCGCCGCCACCATCGCGTCCACGCTCGTCATCGTGTTCATCGGCTGCGCGCTCTTGCACCTGGCCATGCCCAGCGAGCAGGTCTTCGGCGGTCACCTGCCGGGGGGTCGCATCGGCGAGGTGCTGGGCGAGGTGCTGCGCTCGCTCTTCGGCTTCGCGGGTGCGGTGGTGCTGGGCGTCGCCATCCTGCTGGTCACGCTGGTGCTGCGTACCCCCGTCTCGGTGGTGGATGCGGCGCGCATGCTGACTTCCGCCTTGCGTGAGGGCTACGGCCGCGTGAGCGACGCCATCCGAGCCGTGGCCGAGGCCTGGCGCGAGGCGAAAGCGCTCGAGGCCGAGGAGCACGCTGCACAGCGCGCGCTGTTGGAGCCCAAGGTGATCACCGCCGGCGCACCGGCGACCGCCGAGCCCGCAGCGGGGCCGGACACGCGCGATGAGGGCCTCTCCTCGGTGTGGGACGACGAAGACCTCGAAGAGGCGCGCGTGAGTGGTGCCGCGCTCGGTGCCCGCCCCTCCGGCGCGGCCCACGTGGTATACGACGACGAAGAGGAACACGACGAGGTCTTCGACGAGGACGAGGACGAGGACGCCGACTCACTCGAGCTGGCCGCCGACGCCGACGTGGAAGATGACGACAGCGCAGTCGAGGACGACGACGAGGCTGGGATGACCGTGGTCAGCCCGCTCATCCCCGCCGCCGTCACGCCCAAGCGCTCTCTCGCGCAGGTCGCGAGCGTCCCCAAGATCGTGGTGCCGGAGCACATGCGCCGCGAGGTCATCGAGCGCGAGCGAGTGCCCACGGTGCGTGCCGCGCGCGGTGAGTTCGAGCTGCCCGGGACCGACCTCCTGGACGAGCCCTCCACCGAGGAAGTGCAGCAGGATCCTGCAGACCTGAAGCGGCTGGCCGAGCTGCTGGTGAGGACGCTCGACGCGTACAAGATCAAGGGACGTGTGGACGAGATCCACCCGGGTCCCGTGGTGACCATGTACGAGTTCGAGCCCGAGAGCGGCACCAAGGTCAGCAAGATCCGGGGCTTGGCCGACGACCTCGCCATGGCGCTCGCGGTCGAGAAGGTGCGCATCGTGGCGCCCATCCCGGGCAAGGCGCGCGTGGGCTTCGAGCTGCCCAACACCATCCGCCAGACTGTGTCGCTGCGCGAGATCCTCGAGCTGCGCGAGTGGCAGGACCACAAGGGCCACCTGCCCGTGGCGTTCGGCAAGGACATCGCGGGCAAGCCCGTGTACGGCGACCTCAGCAAGATGCCGCACCTCTTGGTGGCCGGCGCCACGGGCGCGGGCAAGAGCGTGGGCCTCAACGTCATGCTGGTGTCGCTGCTGGCGAAGAAGACGCCCGAAGAGGTCCGGATGCTGATGATCGACCCGAAGGTGGTCGAGCTCGCGGTCTTCGACGGCATCCCGCACATGCTGCTGCCGGTGGTCACCGACATGAGCAAGGCCGCACTGGCGCTGAAGTGGGCCGTGGACGAGATGGAGCGGCGCTACCAGCTCTTCGCGGACGTCGGCTCCAAGAACATCATCACGTTCAACCGCAAGGTGGAGCGCGTGATCGCGGGCGAGCTGCCGCCGGACAAGTTCCAGCCGCGGCGCGTGGGCAAGGTCACCGCGCAGGGCATCAACGGCGAAGAAGTGCTCATGGACCCGGACGACGACGAGGTGCCGGACGCGCTCGACGCCATGCCCGAGAAGCTGCCGTACATCGTGGTGGTGGTGGACGAGTTCGCCGACCTCATGATGGTGGCCGCCAAGGACGTGGAGACGTGCATCGCGCGCCTCGCCCAGAAGGCACGCGCCGCGGGCATCCACGTCATCCTCGCCACGCAGCGCCCCAGCGTCGACGTCATCACGGGCATGATCAAGGCCAACTTCCCGTGCCGCATCGCCTTCAAGGTGTCGAGCCAGCCGGACAGCAAGACCATCCTCAACCGCCAGGGCGCCGAGCACCTGCTGGGCCGCGGCGACATGCTGATGATCCCGCCCGGCTCGAGCGACCTCCAGCGTGTGCACTCGGCCTTCATCGACGAGCACGAGGTGGAGAAGATCTGCGACCACCTGCGCGAGCAGGGCAAGCCCACCTACGACGAGAACATCCTCAAGCCGCGCGACGACGAGGAGGGCATGCCCGCCTCCGAGAGCGACGATCCGCTCTACGACAAGGCCGTCGCCGTGGTCGCCGAAGAGGGCACCTGCTCCATCAGCCGCCTCCAGCGCAAGCTCAAGGTGGGCTACAACAAGGCCGCCAGCCTCGTGGAGATGATGGAACAACACGGCATCGTCGGGCCCCCGAACGGGAAGGCCGGCGGACGTCGCGAAGTGCTGATCCAGGCGCACTGAGGCCTGGGCGGAGGCCGGAGGTCCGAGGCGGAGACCGAGACCGAGGCGGAGACCGAGACCGAGGCGGAGACCGAGACCGAGACCGAGGCGGAGACCGAGACCGAGGCGGAGACCGAGACCGAGGCGGAGACCGAGACCGAGGCGGAGACCGAGACCGAGGCGGAGACCGAGGCCGTGGCCGACGTCCGCGCCCCATGCCCGAACACGAGTTCCTCACTGCGGCTCGCCGTGCTCGAAGCGAGAGATTCGCAGCCGGGTGTGACGACGCCACCGAGCCTGCCCAATCAAGGGTGTCTGTGGCGCTGCTGCGGCGCGATGGGTCGCTGGCGGCGGTGGGTCGTCCGCAGGAGATGTCGGAACGTGCCTCAGAGTAGCGGGAGCGTTGCGCGGCGTCGGCACCACCGCGATCACTGCCGCTCCGCCTTCGGCGGGCTCAGGCGCAGTCGCCCGCCACGGACTCGGCCACGGCCACGGACTCGGCCTCGGCCTCGGCCTCGGCCTCGGTCTCGGTCTCGGTCTCGGACTCGACTCGGTCTCGGACTCGGACTCGGACTCGGACTCGGTCTCGGACTCGGACTCGGTCTCCGACTCGGCCTCGGCCCCGGCCTCGGCCCCGGCCTCCGGCCTCGGCCTCGTTGCTCCGGTGCTGCGTGCGCGCTATCCACCGCGCCGTGGCTCTTTCAGTAGGAATCGTCGGGCTGCCGAACGTCGGCAAGTCCACCCTCTTCAACGCTCTGTCCGAGAAGCAGCAGGCCGAGGCTGCGAACTATCCGTTCTGCACCATCGACCCGAACGTGGGCGTGGTGGACGTGCCGGACCCGCGGATGGTCACGCTGACGCAGTACTTCAAGCCGCAGAAGATCATCCCGGCCACGGTCGAGTTCGTGGACATCGCGGGCCTGGTGAAGGGCGCCAGCAAGGGCGAGGGGCGCGGCAACGCATTCCTCACCAACATCCGGGACTGCGACGCCATCGCGCACGTGGTGCGCTGCTTCGAGGACCCGAACGTGGTGCACGTGGACGGGCGCGTGAACCCGCTCGCGGACATCGAGACCATCGAGACCGAGCTCATCCTCAAGGACCTCGAGAGCGTCACCAAGCGCCTGGACAAGGCCCGCAAGGCGTCGCGCGGCGGTGACGCCAACGAGAAGCGCATGGTGACGGTGTGCGAGGCGCTCGAGGCCGCGCTCGACAAGGGGCAGCCCGCCAACACCGTGCCGTTCGACTCCGTGGACGACGTGCGCGCCTGCAAGGAGCTCGGGCTGATCACGCGCAAGCCCATGTTCTTCGTGTGCAACGTGAAGGAAGAGCAGCTCAGCAAGATGGACACCGACCCGCTGGTGGCCCAGGTGCGCGCGTTGGGTGAGAAGCGTGGCGTGCCCGTGGTGGTCATCAGCGCCGCCATCGAGGCCGAGATCATGCAGCTCCCCGAGGAGGACCGCGCGGACTTCCTGGCCAGCCTCGAGCTGCCCGAGCCGGGCCTGCACACGCTCATCCGCACCGGTTACTCCATGCTGGACATGATCACGTACTTCACCTGCGGCGAGAAGGAAGTGCGCGCCTGGACCATCAGCCGCGGCACCAAGGCGCCCGGCGCGGCCGGCAAGATCCACACCGACTTCGAGCGCGGCTTCATCCGCGCCGAGGTCATGGCCTACGAGGCCATCGAGGAGCACAAGTCCGAGGCGGCCGTGAAGGCAGCTGGCAAGCTGCGCCTCGAGGGCAAGGAGTACGTCGTCGTCGACGGCGACGTGATGCACTTCCGGTTCAACGTCTGAGCGCCTCAGCCGCGGCGAGCCACCTCGCCGAGCACGGCGCGCGCGATCATCATGCGCTGGATCTCGCTGGTGCCCTCCACGATGCGCAGCACGCGCAGCGAGCGGTAGAAGCCCTCGGTGCGGGTCTCCTTCATCCAGCCCATGCCGCCGTGGATCTGCAGCACGCGGTCGCACACCTGGTTGACCATCTCCGTGGCGAACAGCTTGCACATGCTCATCTCCTTGGCGGCGTCCTTGCCTTGGTCGATGAGCCACGCGCAGTGGTAGATCATGTTGCGCGCCGCGTAGATCTCGGTGGCTGAGTCCGCCAACATCCACTGGATGCCCTGATACGAGGCGATGGGCTTGCCGAACGACTGGCGCTGCCCCGCGTAGTCGGCGCCCATGTTCAGGAGGAACTGCGCCACGCCCACGGCCCCCGCCGCGATGTGCAGGCGCCCCGCGCCCAGGAAGCGCATGGCCTCCGCGAAGCCGTAGCCCTCGCGGCCCACCACGTTCTCCGGACTCACCTCCACGTCTTCCAGCACCACCTCGGCCTGGCCCTCGAAGCCGGCCATGCCCTCGTGGATGCGCCCCACCTTCCACTGATCACGCTCGATGATGAACGCGCTGATGCCGCCTCGCGCGCGCTTGTCGGCGTCGTTGAGCGCGAACACCACGCCCCAGTCGGCCTTGTGCCCGTTGGAGATGAAGTGCTTAACCCCGTTCAGCACCCACTTGTCACCGCGCTTCTCGGCTTTGGTGGAGATGTTCTGCGCGTCCGAGCCCGCGCCCGGCTCGCTGAGCATGAAGCAGCAGGTGGTCTCCGCCGCGATCAGGGGCTTCAAGTACTTCTCACGCTGTGCCGCGTTGAACACCAGGTGCATGGGCGACGGCCCCTCGGGCCCCGCCAGCGCCAGCGCCGCCAGCACCGATCCGGTCGCGCCGCAGGCCTCGCGCAAGATGATGCCGTCCACCTCGCTCATGCCGCCACCGCCCACCTCTTCGGGCATGTGGTGCGCCCAGAAACCCAGCTCCGCCGACTCGCGCCGCACGCGCTTCACGATGTCTTCCGGGATCGGCTGGTCCAGCGTGATGCGGTGCTTCTCCTCGAGAGGCTTGAGCTCGCGCTCCACCCACTGCACGAAGGAGTCTCGAAAAAGGCGCGTCTCTTCACTGAGGTTGAAGTCCATCCCGGCAGGTCTACGTCGCGCCCGAGAATTCCGCCACTACGGACGCCACAACGCCTCGTTGTCGCCGTCGTTGTCGTGGTCGTGGTCGTATCCGTACTCGTGCTCGTAGACGTGCTCGTGCTCGTGCTCGTGCTCGTTGTCGGCTATCGACTCATCACAAGTTCGTCGGGGCAGTCCGAGGCCGAGTGGATTCTGCAGGTTCCGTTCTGGGCCTTATTTCAAGGCACTTTTGGCGCCCCGGCTTGAAAAGCCGGGGCAGCGGGTCCTGGGCCTCGCTCCGGGGACAAGTCCTCCCTCCGAGGGAGGACTCAGCTTGGGTGGACTAGAGGAGCTTGAGGTGGCTGGCTGTGGAGGGTTTGGGGCCCGTCGAGGCCTCGAAGGCCTCATGGTTGGTCGTGACTTGCCAAACCCACCCGCCTTGGAACGACTAATCGATGAGTAAGCAGCTCGGATCTCGCCCAGCGGATGATCTCGAGGCTCAACACTTTACCCGCTTCCGAGGCTGAGTCCTCCCTTGGAGGGAGGACTTGTCCCCGAAGCCAGGCGAAGGTCCCGCTGCCCCGGCTTTCAAGCCGGGGCGCCCAAGTGCCTTGATACAAGCCGCTTCCGGCCCAGCGAGAGTCGGCCAGGGTCCTTGGGCCGGCTCCGGTGACCATGGGCCGAACTTGTGATGAGTCGTTAGTCGTTGTCGGCGACGGCGACGGCGACGCCCCCCGTTCCCGCCTCCCCACCCCTGTCGAAAATTGGACACCGCGCCCCCGCCTCTGACATAGCCCGCTCATGCGCGCGCGCTCCACGACCGGACTGCTCATGAGGCTCCTCACCCTCGTGGTGTGGCTGCTCTTGCTCGCACCGTTCGCGCTGTCGGGCTGCACCAGCGAACCTCCCGACCCGCGCTTCGCCGAGCCCGAGGCCACGGTCCGCACGCTCTTCACCGTCTACGACATCGCCGACGTGGGTGAGGCCGAGGTGCAAGGCCTGCTGCGCGACCGCGTCCAGTTCCAGGTGCGCGACCGCGCGGCCTACGAGGCCTGCTTCGCCGACTGGCGCGACCCACACGACGAGGGCCTGGCCGGCTTCGTGTTCGGACGACTGGCCGCCCTCAAGGACCACCTGCGCTACGAGCGCTCGGCCGACGGCGACACCATGCGCGTCATCCCCATGCGCGACGGCGACGCGGGCCACCCCATCGTGCTGCGCCGCACCGACGCCGGCTGGAAGATCGCCCTGCGCGAGAGCGTCCCGGACGAGCTCCGCCAGCGCCTGTATCGCGTGTACGAAGAGGCCCGTCAGCGCGAGCGCGGCTGATCAGACCGCCTTGCCCAGCGCCCGCTGCACGTAGGCCGTGCCGTCCCAGCGCAGCGCGCTCGGCTTCTTCTCCACCACGGTGTGCAGCTCCACGGGCCTCCGCCACACGCGGTGCAGCGCCTTCATGACCTCGCGCACCCACTCGAGCTTCAGGTCCACGCCGTGGTGGTCGTGCTGCAGCAGCAGCTCGCCGCGGTTGTCGTGGTTGCTGTCCAGCACGCTGATGATGGGGTTGCCCGCGTTGGTCAGCTGCGCCAGCAGCTGCGACTTCACGGTCTCGAACTCGCGCGTCTGCACCTCGTAGCGGTCGTTGCGCCGGTTCCACCCGAAGGTGAAGAGCTGCTGGTCGGCCACGAAGTCCTCGGTGAGGAACTCGTCCACGAAGGTGACGTCGTTGTACAGCGAGCGCACCTCGAAGATCTTCTTCTGCCCTTGCCCCACGCGGCGGTCCCAGTGCCGCCGCTCGTCGTAGTCGTCGCACTCGTCCCACTCTTTGCCGAACTGCCCGCGGTCCCAGCGCGACACGATGTTGCGGTACAGCTCGATGCCCAGCTTGTAGGGGTTGATGTTGCCCTTCGAGGTGGCCAGCACCGACGCGGTGCGCTCCGCGTAGTCCACGATCTCGTTCCCGTCGGCCACGCGCTCCGTCATGAGCCGGCTGTGCCAGTAGGTGGCCCAGCCCTCGTTCATGATCTTGGTCTGCATCTGCGGCAGGAAGTAGTAGGCCTCGCGCCGCACCACGCTCAGCACGTCGCGCTCCCACGGCTGCAGCGGCGCGTGCTCGAGCAAGAAGCCCAGCACGTCGCGCTCGGGCGACTCGGGCGTCTTGCGCTTCTGGTCGCGCTCCGCCGTGAGCTTGTCGCGCTGAGCCTGCACGAACTCCTCGGGGTTGATGAAGCCCTTCATGTAGTCGCGATGCACCGGCAGCAGGTGCGGCTCCATGAGCGCGGCGTCGTCGGCCTCGGCCCCGCCGAGGTCGCTGGGCGCCACGTGCGTGGCCGTGGGCAGGAAGGGCCGCTGCGGGTCGATCAGGTTCTCGAGGCTCAGGCACGCGTCGATGAACGACTCCACCGTCTCGGCGCCCAGGCGCCGCGTCCACTTGCGCACGATGGCGCCGTGGTTGGCCAGCGTGTCCACCCACTTGCGCACGTCGGCGCCGTCCTTCGGGTCGCGACCCTGGTTGGTGACCGCGAAGGCGAAGTTGTTCTTGAAGAAGTCCACGTGCCCGTACACGTGCGCCATCACCAGCTTCTGATCCACGAGGGTGTTGCCCTCGAGCAGGTAGGCCACGGCCGGCGTGTTGTTGATGACCATCTCGTAGATCTTCGACAGACCGTACTCGTGGCTCTTGCTGAGGCGCTCGTACTCCATGCCGAAGCGCCAGTGCGGGTAGCGCGTGGGGAAGCCGCCGTACGCCGCGATCTCGTTCATGCGGTCGTAGGGCAGCACCTCGAACAGCGTGGGGTAGAAGTCGAGCCCGAAGTCGGCGGCGTGCTTGGCGATGCTCTGTTGGTGCTCGCGCAGGTCGCGCGGCAGCTCCGTCTGGAAGACGTAACTCATCGCCTCACTTGCCCTTCCCGAGGAAGTCGCGGATGGACTCCACGATGCGGTCGCGGTTGGCGATCTCGCTGACGATCACACCGTCGTTCCCGCCGAAGTGCTGCCGCAGGTCCTTGATGAACTGGCCCGAGCCGTAGGGGCTGTCCACCTGCCCGTAGCAGAACACGTTGCTGGCTGGGATGATGCGGTTCTTGAGGATCTCCACGCAGCCCAGCGTGTCCTCGGCGCTCCAGTTGTCGCCGTCCGAGAAGTGGAACGGATAGATGTTCCACTCGCTGGTGGGGTAGTCGTTCTCGATGATGCTGGCGCACAGCTTGTACGCGCTCGAGATCATGGTGCCGCCCGACTCCCGCGTGCGGAAGAACGTGTCGCGGTCCACCTCGCGCGCCGCGGCGTCGTGGATGATGAAGCGCGTCTCGATGCCCTTGTACTGACGGCGCAGCCACGTGTCGATCCAGAAGGACTCGATGCGCACGATCTCCTTCTGCTCGTCGCCCATGGAGCCCGACACGTCCATCATGTAGATGAGCACCGCGTTGGTGACCGGCTGGTTGTCGGTCTTCCAGGAGCGGTAGCGCATGTCGTCGCGCGTGGGGATGATGACCGGCCGCGCGGGGTCGTAGCTGCCGAGGGCGATCTGCCGGCTGAGGGCGCTGCGGAACGTGCGCTTGAAGTGCCGCAGCGAGTTGGGCCCCACGCGGCGGATGCCCACGTAGCGCTCCTTCTGGTCCACGATGGCGCTCTTGCCCTTGGGCTCGATGCGCGGGAGCGCGAGCTCTTCGCCCAGCAAGTCGGCCAGCTCTTCGAGCGTGAGCTCCACCTCGATGGCGTGCTGCCCCGGGTCGCTGCCAGCCTTGCCCTTCCCGTCGCCTTCGCCGGGCTCGCCGCCGATGGGGTCGCCCGCGTCGCCTTCGCCCTGCCCGACACCGCCTTGCTGCTTCCCACCGAAGCGAAAGCGCGGGATGTCGATGTGCGGGACGGGGATGGACACGACGTCCTTCCCCTGCTTGCCCAGCATCTCGCCCTTCGAGATGTACTGGCGCAGGTTCTCGCGAATCTTCCCGCGGACGATCTTCCGAAACCGAGTGTGGTCCTGATCGATCTTGAGGGACACGCCTGAGCCTACCAGCACAGGTGGGGCTGGTGCACGCGGGATGCATTGGCGCTGGCCAGAGAATGCCGCGTCCAACGGTGGACGAGAGCCCAGTTCTGGCCCAATAACTGCTCGGTCACGCCCATGACTCGCTTGTTGCTGCTCCGCTTGGTCCCCTGCCTTGCCCTAACGTTGATGGTGGGCGGCCCCGCGCGTGCCCAAGACGCCGCGCGAAGCGACCCGGCGGAACATGCCCCGCCCCAAGTGGGCGAGCGGGAGCTCAGCCCGGAGCAGGTGGCCGAGGCCGAGGTCACCCCCCGCGTGGACCTGCCCGTTCCTGCCGACGAGAGCCGCCGCGCCCAGCGCCGCCGCCTGGATGCCGAGCGCTACGACGTGACCCCGCGGCAACTGCGTCGCGGGCGTGCGCTGGCCGCCACCTCGGTGGCCCTGCTGTACGGCGGGCTCTGGACGTACAACTACTTCGCCTGGTGGCATGGCACCCCCACCACGCCGTTCCAGACCGAGTGGGATGGCTTCTTCGGGGTGGACACCTACGGTGGAGGGGCCGACAAACTGGGTCACCTCTACATGAACCTGATGCTCTCGCGGGCCACCACGGGGATGCTGCGCTACGGTCGCTTCGACCCCATCCCCGCCAGCATCGCGGGCGCCACGCTGTCGTGGCTGTCGTACCTGCTGGTGGAGCTGCGCGACGGCTCGCACGAGTTCGAGTTCAGCTGGGGAGACATTCTGGCCAACAGCATCGGCACCGCGCTCGGGCTGGTGCTGACCCACGCGCCCGAGGTCGACCGCTTCTTCAGCTTCCGCATGATGTACTGGCCGTCGGACGAGTTCCTGGACAGCCCCTCGCTGAACTTCAACGAGGACTACAGCGGCCAGACGTTCCTGCTGGCCTTCCACATGGCGGGCTTCGGCGACCAGGTGGGGTTCTTCCGGTACATGGACTTCGTGGTGGGCTTCAACGCCGACCACTACCTGCCCGACCCGCGGCGGGACGACCGGCCGGAGCGGCAGCACCTCTACTTCGGGTTCGCGCTGAACCTCCAAGAGGTCCTGAACCGGGGCCTGTTCGACCGCCCGCGCGAGCGGGACAACCGCGCCCAAGAGGCCGCGCGCGGGTTCTTCGCGGACTGGGCGGCGGAGCACATTCAGGTGCCCTACACGGCCGTGCCGCTGATCGAGATGCAGCGCACCAACCCTGACGACTGAACGTCTGACCGGTATCCAGCGCGCCCACCCCTGACACGGATGTCACGGCTGCGGGTCGGCGGGGACGCGCGTGTCATGCCGCAGGTCGCCGTCGAGCCCGGCCATACGTCTGGCAAGCCTGCAATTCAACGAACAAATTGGGGGGAACTAGGAGAAGACACCCAGGTGCGTGGTGTTCACGGAGACCGTGCGGCGGCTTTGGCGCGCAACATGCAGGCGCCCCCGTGTCATCCGAGTGAATTCATTGAAGTCGCTGTCACGCATTTGACAGCCACCTTCACGCCCCTACACTCCGCACGCCTGACCCACCGAGGGGTGAGCGCGGCCCACGGGGGACGACGCGCCGGGCTTCAGGCCGGCCCTTCCGACTTATCGACTATGCAACTCCATCTGGTTCGTGAGCAAGACGCCGCCCGCAGCAAGGAAATCGCTCCTTCGCTCGAGCCGCTCATCCTCGAGGCCCGCGAGACGTTCGAGCAGCAGGCGGCCGCCGTGGCCGCGCTCGCCCGTCGGGTAGACCGGACCTACGGCTTGGCCGCCCACCTGCTGCGCTCCACCGAGGGCCATGTGGTGGTCTGTGGCATCGGCAAGAGCGGCCTGATCGGCCAGAAGCTCGCCGCCACGTTCGCTTCCACGGGCACCCCGTCGTTCTTCGTGCACGCGGCCGAGGCCTTTCACGGTGACCTCGGCATGATCACCGAGCGGGACACCGTGCTGCTCATCTCCTACAGCGGCGAGACCGAAGAGATCGTCCGCCTGCTGCCACACTTCCGGGCACGCAACATCGCCACCATCGCGCTGGTGGGTGAGCTCGGCTCCACCCTGGCCAAGGGCGTGGACATCGCGCTCGACGTGTCGGTGCGCGGCGAGGTGTGCCCCAACAACCTGGCGCCCACCAACTCCACCCTGGCCGCCATGGCCATGGGCGACGCGCTGGCCGTGTCGCTGATGCGCCTGCGCGACTTCCGCCCCCAGGACTTTGCGGTGCTACACCCGGGAGGTGCCCTCGGCCGCCGGCTGCGCACGCGGGTGCGTGACGCCATGCGCTCGGAGGACCTGCCCATCCTCAAGCCCACCGACACACTGGGTCAGTGCTTGCTGGCCGCCGCGCGCGGTCGCCTCGGGATGGTCTTGGCGGTGGAAGACGGTGAGCTGATGGGGGTGGTGTGCGACGCCGCGCTCCACCTGGCCATGGACCGCTACTCGGCGGACCTCAGCATCCCCATCTCCGAGATCATGCGCCTCGACCCCCCCACGGTCGCGCCCTCCACGCTCCTGGCGGAGGCCGAGCGCGTCATGGCCGAAGAGCGCCACGCCTACCTGGTCGTGGTCGAGAGTGGTCGCGGAGTTGTAGGGGTGCTCGAGCGCGTGCGAGACTAGGCCCCGTGAAACGGCTCCATGTTCTCGGCGCTTGCCTTCTGGCCAGCGCGCTCCCCTCTCTGCTGGCCGCTTGCGCCAGTGCTCCGCCTGCGGCGGCGTGGAGCCCCGAGCTCGCACCTTCCACGCTCGAGACCACCTCACCCGCGGAGGCTGCGGTCTTGGCGCGGGCGGCCGAGCTGCCCGTGGACGAGCCTGTGGACGTGAGTGGCCTGCGCGTGGTGGCCGCCGCGCCCTACAGCGCCGCGAGTGGCCGGCTGTGCCGCGAGCTGCAGCTGGACGAGCAGCTGCGCCTAGCGTGCAGCGGCGAAGAGGGCTGGGTGTTCGTGCCGGTGCTCCTCGAAGGGCCGTGAGCATGCGCCTGTTGGCCGGCCTCTATGCGCAGCTGTGGGTCATCCAGACCCTTGCGCTCCGAGAGACGCGCACCCGCTTCGGCAACCATCGCCTTGGCTACGTCTGGGCGCTGCTGGAGCCGCTGGTCTGGATCGGCACGTTCTGGGGCATGTTCCACATCGCCCAGAAGGCGCCACCCACTGGCATGGACATGCTCACGTTCTTGGCCACGGGCGTCATTCCGTACGACATCTTCTCGAAGTCGGCGGACCGCTGCGCCGCCTCCATCGACGCCAACCGTGGCCTGCTGTTCTACCCCCAGGTGCACCCGCTCGACATCGTCTTCGCGCGCGCCGCGCTCGAGTTCGCCACGTACGTGATGGTCTTCACTGTGATCATCGGCGCCCACGCGCTGCTCATCGGCGGCTTCGCGGTGGCCAACCCGCTCATGCTGCTGCAGGGGCTGGTGCTAGCCAGTCTGCTCGGCACCTCACTTGGCCTCGTCTTCGCGGCGCTCTCCGTGGAGAGCAACCTGGTGGAGCGTGTGCGCGGGCCCCTCATGAGGCCGCTCTTCTGGACGTCGGGGATCTTCTTCACGCTCAACAGCCTCCCGCTGGTGGCGCGCGAGGTCATGCTCTGGAACCCCGTGATCCACTGCGTCGAGTTCGTGCGCAGCGGCTTCTTCGAGAGCTACGAGGGCGAGCACATGTCCGCCAGCTACGTGCTGCTGTGGATCCTCGGCCTGGCGTTTGTGGGTCTCACTGTGGAGCGCGCCGTCCGCCACAAAGTGGAGGTCACGTGATCCAGCTCACCGAGGTCACCAAGGGGTACATGACCCCCGCCGGGATGCACGTGGTGCTGGACCGCATCACGGCTACGTTTCCCAGTCAGCAGAGCATCGGCATCCTGGGCCGCAACGGCGCGGGCAAGTCCACGCTGCTGCGCGTGTTGGGGGGAGCCGAGCTGCCCGACCAGGGCTACATCAAGCGACAGGGGCGCGTGTCCTGGCCCATCGGCTTCGCCGGCGGCTTCAGCGGGTCGCTCACGGGGCGTGAGAACTGCCGCTTCGTGGCGCGCCTCTACCAAGCCAACCTGGACGAGGTCTGCAACTTCGCGCAGGAGTTCGCGGACATCGGCGACTACTTCCACATGCCCGTGCGCACCTACAGCTCGGGCATGCGCGCGCGTCTCGCCTTCGGTCTGAGCATGGCCATCGACTTCGACACCTACCTGGTGGACGAGGTCACCGCCGTGGGCGACGCCAAGTTTCAGAAGAAGTGCCGGGAGGCCTTCGCCGAGCGTCAAGAACGAAGCTCGGTCATCATCGTCTCGCACCAAATGAGCACCATCAAACAGTACTGCAAGCGCTGCGCCGTGCTGCACCACGGGCAGCTCGCGTTCTACGACGACCTCGACGAGGCCACCAAGCTCTACGAGGCCGCCTGATGAGTGTCGCGAACGTCGGTGAGAGAGCGGCAACCGCGCGGGACCTACGCAAGGCACGCCAGCAGCGCACGGTGCTGCGCCTGGGGATCGGCGTGGTGTTGCCCACGCTGCTGGCCGCGCTCTACTACGGCGCCCTGGCGGCCCCGGAGTACGAGTCGGTCTCGGCGTTCACCGTGCGCTCCGCCGATGGCGGGGGTGGCATGGGGCTCGAGTTCTTCATCGCCTCGGTGCCCGGCTCGAGCGCTGGCGCGGACGCCATGCTGGTGCAGGAGTACATCATCTCGCGGGACATGCTGGCCAAGCTCGAAGCCGAGCACGACTTCGTTTCGCATTACCGCGACCACGGCGACTTCTGGTCGCGGTTGGCCGCTGACGCCGACGCCGAGGAGCGCTTCGAGTACTACGCGGACCACGTGCTGGTGGAGCACGACAGCACGTCGGGCGTGATCACGCTGGCCGTCCGGGCCTACTCCGCCGCGAAGGCCGCCGAGCTGAACCAGGCCATGCTCCGCGCGGGAGAGGAGCTGGTCAACCAGCTGAACACGCGGTCGCGTGAGGACCGCCTCGCGCTGGCGCAGCGTGAGCTGCAGGCGGGCGAGGCACGGCTCACGGCGGCGCGCGCGGCGCTCGTGGCGTTCCAGGCGCAGCACGACGAGATCAACCCCATGGAGTCGGCCGCGGCGGTGCTCACCGTCCGCAGTCAGCTCGAAGGAGAGCTGGCGTCGGCGCGCGCCGAGCTCAGCGCGCTGCGACGAACGCTGCAGCCCGACGCCCCCGAGGTGGCCGCGCTGCGCAGCCGCATCGGCGCGCTCCAGAACCAGATCGACACCCAGACGGCGCGCCTCAGCAACGGCGACACGGGTTTCGCGGCCACCATCGCCGCCTTCGAGCCCCTGCTGGTGGAGAAGGAATTCGCGCAGCAGGCCTATCAGTCTGCGCTCACCGCCCTCGAGATGGCGCGCATCGAGGCCGACCGCCAGAACCGCTACGTGGTCAGCGTGTCGCGCCCCTCCGAGCCCGACGCGGCCACTCATCCCGACGGCGTGCGGGGTGTGCTCACCGTCACCGTCATCTGCTTCATGCTGCTGGGCGTGGGGTCTCTCCTGCTCGCCTCCGTGCGCGAACACGCCAACCTCTGAGGAGCTCCATCATGCGACGCCCGCTCCACGCCACCCCCCTCGCAGCCCTATCCCTCGTCTTGTCCCTCGGGCTGGGCCACGTCCCTGCCCACGCGCAGCCCGCTCCGGCAGGTGCGCCCGCTGGCCCTGCGGCGGCCGGAGCGTCGCCCGCGCCTTCGGCGGCGGTGGACTCGGCCGGCGTCACGCCATTCGGCGCGTCGTTGTTCACCGGCAACTTCGCCGGCCAGCGCGACGACGGCCTGAACGAAGACTACCAGGTGCTCCCCGGCGACCGGGTCATGGTCAACGTGTGGGGCAGCGCCACGGTGAACGACGTGTTCGTGGTGGATGCCCAGGGGAACATCTTCTTGCCCGGCGTGGGCCCCGTGCGGCTCTCGGGGGTGCGCGCGCGCGACCTCACGGGCGTGGTCCGTGGTGAGATCGCGCGGCGCTACCGCGGCAGCTTCGAGGTCTACACCAACCTGCTCACGGCCAGCCCCGTGGCGGTGTTCGTGACGGGCGCCGTGCCCCGCCCCGGGCGCTATGCGGGCATCCCTTCGGATTCGGTGCTGGTGTTCCTGGACCAGGCGGGCGGCGTCGACGCGCGCACGGGCAGCTACCGCAGCGTGCAAGTGCTGCGCGCGGGGCAGCCCGTGGCCGAGCTCGACCTCTACGACTTCCTGCTGCGCGGCACCATGCCCACGCCGCAGCTGCAAGACGGCGACACGCTCCTGGTGGGGCGGCGCGGCACGAGCGTGGAGGTGCAGCTGCCCACCGGTGAGCGCATCGGTGTGGAGCTGAAGAGCGGCGAGCCCGCGGCCGAGCTGGTGCGCCAGGTGGTGCGGCCCAGCGCGCGCGTCAACGAGCTGAGCGTGCGCGGCGTGCGTGGTGGCGCGCACATCGCCCGCACGCTGCGCGTGACCGAGCTCGACGGCTTCGAGCTGATGGACGGTGACGTGCTCACCTTCCGCGAGGAGGGCCAGGCGCCCCACGTCATGATCCGCCTCGAGGGCGAATTCATGGGCCCGGCCACGCTCAGCATCCCGCGCGGCTCACGGCTGCTGGACGTGCTCAACCACGTGCCGGTGAACCCGGCGGTGGCCAACGTGGACGGCGTGCACCTGCGCCGCGCCAGCATCGCGCGCGAGCAGCACCGCACCATCCAGGAGAGCCTCGACCGGCTTCAGCGCAGCTCCATGCTGGCGCTCAGCGAGAGCGCGGGAGAGTCCGAGATCCGCGTACGCGAGGCCGAGATGATGAACGCCTTCATCGAGCGGGCGCGCGGCATCCAGCCGCTGGGTCGCGTGGTCACGCGCAGCCTCGAGACGCAGCTCAACGTCATGCTGGAAGAGGGCGACGTGGTGGTCATCCCCACGCGCACCAACGTCATCCGCGTGGGCGGCGAGGTGCAGTTCTCGCAGGCGCTCATGTTTCGCCCGGGGCTGCGCGTGCGCGACTACGTGCGCATGGCGGGCGGCTTCAGCAACCGCGCCGAGACCCGCACGGTCATCGTGCTGCGCCCCAGCGCCGAGGTGCTGATCGCTGACGACGACACGCGCATCCAGCCCGGTGACGAGATCCTGGTGCCGCCGCGCATCGACCGGAAGGTCTTCCAGCACGCCATCGAGATCTCGCAGATCATGTACCAGATCGCGATCGCAGCCTCGGTGCTGCTGAGGGTGTAGGCCATGAAGCTGCACACGTACACGGTTGGCGAGCGCGAGCCGCTGTTCCTCATCGCGGGGCCCTGCGTGGTGGAGAGCGAGGCCATCGTCATGGGCATCGCGGAGCAGATGAAGGCCATCACCGCGCGGCTGGGCATCCCCTACATCTTCAAGGCCAGCTTCGACAAGGCCAACCGCACGTCGTCGTCGTCGTACCGCGGCCCGGGTATCGAAGAGGGTCTGCGCGTGCTGGAGAAGGTCAAGCGCGAGCTCGAGCTGCCCGTGCTCACCGACGTGCACGAGGACACGCCCATCGACGAGGTGGCCAGCGTGGTGGACGTGCTGCAGACACCAGCGTTCCTGGTGCGCCAGACCAACTTCATGACGCGCGTGGCGCGCGCGGGGCTGCCCATGAACATCAAGAAGGGCCAGTTCCAGGCCCCGTGGGACATGACCCACGTGGTGCAGAAGTGCCGCGATGCCGGCAACGAGCACGTCATGGTCTGCGAGCGCGGCGCCAGCTTCGGCTACAACACGCTCATCTCGGACATGCGAGGCCTCGCCATCATGCGCGAGACGGGCTGCCCGGTGGTGTTCGACGCCACGCACTCCGTGCAGCAGCCCGGAGGGCAGGGCGCTTCGTCCGGTGGCCAGTCGGCGCTGGTGCCGGTGCTGGCACGCGCTGCCGTGGCCGCGGGCATCTCGGGCATCTTCATGGAGACGCACCCGGACCCGTCGCAGGCGCTCAGCGACGGCCCCAACATGTGGCCCCTTGGTCGCATGGCCGCGCTGCTCGAGACGTTGGTGGCCCTCGATCAGGTGGTGAAGTCCACGCCCTATCTGGAGTCGTGAGCATGGAGCCCCAGCTGCCTGCCGAGCTGGCGACGCGCGCAGCGGGCGTTCGCCTGCTGGTGCTGGACGCGGACGGGGTGCTCACCGACGGGCGCCTCTTCTACAGCGAGGCCGGGGAAGTGCTGAAGGCCTTCCACGCCCGCGACGGGCTCGGCCTGCGGCTGCTGCGCAACGAGGGCGTGCAGCTGGCCGTCATTTCCGGGCGGGCGGCCCCAGCGCTCGCGCGCAGGCTCTCGGACCTGCGCATCCACCACGTGCTGCTCGGGCGTGACGACAAGCGCGCCGCGCTCAGCGAGTGCTTGGCGGCCGCTGGCGTGAGCGCCGAGGAGACGGCGTTCGTGGGCGACGACGTGCTGGATCTCGTGGGCATGCGCGCGGTAGGCCTCCCCATCGCGGTGGCCGACGCCCACTGGCTGGTGCGCCGCGAGGCCGCCTGGGTCACTCAGCTGCCGGGGGGCGAGGGCGCCGTGCGCGAGGTGGCCGACGCGCTGCTCTCCGCGCGCGGACGCTTGGACGCGGCCGTGGAGGAGCTGCTGCGCGACCACGTGGGTCGCGGGGAGAGCCTGCAGTGAGCGCGCCAGACTTTCGCGTGGTGATTCCGTCGCGCCTCTCGTCCACGCGGCTGCCGAACAAGCCGCTGCTGGACGTGGCCGGGAAGCCGCTGGTGCTGCGCTGCCTGGACGTGGCGCTGCGCGCGGGGGCGCGTGAGGTGCTGGTGGCCACCGATGACGAGCGCATCGCGGCGGTGGTGCGCGCGGCTGGCGGCGACGTGCAGCTGACGCGCGCCGACCACCCCTCCGGGACCGACCGGCTCGCCGAGGTGGCGCACGCACGCGGCTGGGCCAGCGACGAGATCGTGGTGAACCTGCAGGGCGACGAGCCGCTGGTGCCGCCCGAGCTGCTGGTGCGCCTGGCCGCGCAGCTGGCGGAGCACCCGAGCGCCGGCATCGCCACCATGGCCACGCCCATCCACACGCTGGCAGAGCTGCGCTCACCCAACGCCGTGAAGGTGGTGCTGCGTGACGACGGCCTCGCGCACTACTTTAGCCGCGCACCCATCCCCTTTGCGCGGGACGCCGACCCGAGCGCCACCGAGCCGCCGGCGGGGGTGTCGTACCTGCGGCACCTGGGGCTCTACGCCTACCGGGTCTCCACGCTGCACCGCTTCGTGGCGCTGGGGCCGCACCCGCACGAGCGCGCCGAGCAGCTGGAGCAGCTGCGACCGCTGGCGGCGGGCATCGGCATCCACGTGAGCGTGCTGGCGGAGGCGCCGCCGCCGGGCGTGGACACACACGAGGATCTCGATCGGGCCGTCTTGGCGTTCCGGGGGACGGAATGATCCCCCCGCTCCCGTCGCTGCAGCGCGTGGCCACCACGTCGCCCGGCATCGCTCGCATACCGCAGATATCGACGCTGCTGGGCGCCGAGGTGCTGCTCCGGCCGCGCGCCGCCGTAGACGCCGTGGTGGGCTGGGGCCGCAAGCCCAACACCCACGGCGCGCGTGCGCTCGCCGAGAAGCGCGGCGTGCCCTTCCTGGCGCTCGAGGACGGCTTCGTGCGCAGCATCGGGCTGGGTGTCTCGGGCGCGCCGCCCTGGTCCATCGTGGTGGACGACGTGGGCATCTACTACGACGCCACGCAGCCCTCGCGCCTCGAGCTCATGCTGCAGGAGTCTGCCGAGCTCGACGACCCTGCCCTGCTGGAGCGCGCGCAACGCTGCATCGGGGTCATGCGCGAGGCGCGCATCTCGAAGTACAACGCCGCGCCCGTGCTCGACCTGGGCCCCAAGCTGCGCCGGCGCATCCTGGTGGTGGACCAGACCGCGGGAGACCTCTCGCTGCGCCTCGGGCTCGCCCCGGAGCGAGGCGTGGTGGAGCTGGTGGAGGCCGCGCTGCGTGAGCATCCGGACGCGGAGGTCATCGTGAAGACGCACCCCGACGTGGCGTCGGGACGGAAGGCGGGAGGGCCCGAGCAGGTGCTCGAGCACGCACGCGTGCGGCTCGTGACCGCGGCGGCCAACCCCATCGCCATGCTGGAACAGGTGGACGAGGTCTACGTCATGACCTCGCTGTTGGGCTTCGAAGCGCTGCTGATGGGCCTGCCGGTAACCTGCTTCGGGGCACCCTTCTACGCAGGCTGGGGCGCCACCACGGACCATGTGCCCGTTCTGCGACGTACCCGGCGGCGCAGCGCGGAGCAGATCTTCGCAGCGGCCTACCTGCGCTATGCGCGCTATGTTGACCCCGTGACGGGAGCCACCGCAGAGCTCGAGCGCGTGATCGAGCACATCGCCACCGAGCGGCGCAACGCCGCAGCCGAGGGCGCGGTCATCGCGGTGGGCTTCTCCCGGTGGAAGCGCGGCTTCTTGGACGCTTTCTTGAGCGGCGTCGGTGGGCACGTGACGTATGCGCGCGACGCCGAAGACGCCGAGCGCCGAGGTGTGCCACGTGACGCCACGCTCGTGGTCTGGGGCGCGCGCGAGGACCCGGCGGTCGAAGCCCTCGCAGCGCGCTACGGCGGCCGGGTGGCGCGCATGGAGGACGGCTTCCTGCGCAGCGTGGGCCTCGGCTCGGACCTGTATGCGCCCGCGTCGCTCGTCATCGACACGCGCGGCATCTACTACGACCCATCGCGCCCGAGCGACCTCGAGCACCTGCTGGCCACGCGCAGCTTCACGGACGCCGAGCAGCAGAGGGCCGCCGCGCTGCGCACCCGCATCGTCCACTCCGGCGTGAGCAAGTACAACGCCGACGCGACCCGCACACTGCGCGCTGCCGAGGCCGCACGGCAAGGCCGCCGTGTGGTGCTGGTGGTCGGTCAGGTGGAGGACGACGCATCCATTCGCCTCGGCTGCCTAGGCGTGAGCACCAACGCGCAGCTGCTGCGTGAGGCACGCCTGGCGTGCCCAGACGCCTTCTTGGTGTGGAAGCCGCACCCCGACGTGACGAGCGGCAACCGGCGCGGGGCCGTCGAGGCGGCGCTGGTGGCCTCCCTGGCCGACGAGCTCGCCACCGACGTCGCCATCTCCGCATGTCTGGACGTGGCCCACGAGGTGCACACCATGACCTCTCTGGTGGGCTTCGAGGCGCTGCTGCGCGAGAAGACCGTGGTGGTCTATGGGCAGCCCTTTTACGCCGGCTGGGGCCTGACGCGCGACCGTCACCCGCACCCGCGTCGCACGCGTCGCCTCACGCTGGACGAGCTCGTGCACGCGACGCTGATCGACTACCCCACCTACGTGGACCCCACCAGCGAGGCGCGCACTACCCCCGAGGCGACCGTCACCCACCTCGAGGCGGCACGGCACAAGCAGGGCTCGGCGCGCGCCACAGGGCGGACCGACAACTGGCCCGGTCGCCAAACGCTCAAGCTCGGCAACCTGGCGCGCTATGCCCTGCGAAGCGACCCACGGGCAGCACGCCTGCTGCGCAGCGTGCAGCTCCCACGCAGCACGCGGGCAGCGCCTCCCCCGACCATCGCGACACCCTCGCTCCCCGACTTCGGTGTCTCGCGGGCGCTCATGCTGCAAGGGCCCGCGGGCCCGTTCTTCCATCGTCTCGGGCAAGAGCTGCGCGACCACGGCGTGGCCGTCACCAAGGTGAACCTGTACGCCGGAGACGTCTTCTACTACCCGGGTCCGGACACCGTGGACTACCGCGGCCGGCTCGCGGACTTCTCCCCGTGGGTCGCGCGGCAGCTGCGCGAGCACGCCATCGACGGCGTGTTCCTGTTCGGCGACTGCCGCGCCTACCACAAGGCGGCCATCGAGGCCGCGCGCGCCGCAGGCGTCCCCGTGTGGGTCTTCGAGGAGGGCTACCTGCGGCCCGACTGGATCACCTACGAGCGCGACGGTGTGAACGGACACAGTCGCATGTCGCGTGACCCGGCGGTCTTCCTGGCTGCCTACCGGGCGGCGGGCTCACCCCCCGAGCCACCCGCGCTCCCGGTCGGCGACACCTTCGGGCAAGGGGCTTGGTACTCCACGGTCAGCGCCATCGCCTACACGTTCGCGAACCAGGGGTTCCCGCACTATGAGCACCATCGGAACTTGAACGCGTTCTATCACGCGTGGAGCTGGGTGGTCGGAGCCGCGCGCAAGCAGTACTTCGCCCAGCGCGAGGAGGGCGTGCTCGAGGACCTCGTGCAGCGCTTCGACGGGCGCTACTTCTTCGTGCCGCTGCAGGTGCACTGCGACTTCCAGATCCAGCACTCGCCCTACGCCGACGTGACCGACTTCATCCACGAGGTGGTCGCGTCGTTCGCGCAGCTCGCCCCGCGCGATCACGCGCTGGTGCTCAAGCACCACCCCATGGACCGCCCGTTCCGGGACTACAGCACGCTGTTCGACAGCCTGCGCCGCGAGCACGGCCTCGAAGGGCGCCTCTTCTACGTCCACGACCTGCACCTGCCCACGTTGCTCAAGCACGCGCGCGGGACGGTGACCATCAACAGCACGGTGGGCCTCTCGTCCGTCCACCACCGCACGCCCACCAAGGTAATGGGCAACGCCATCTACGACATGCCAGGCCTCACGCACCAGGGCAGCCTCGCGAGCATGTGGCACGCGCCCCAGCCCGTGGACGTGGAGACCTATCACGCCTTCCGCTGGTGGCTGCTGCAGCACAACCAGGCGAACGGCAACATCATGCGGCGTCTGCCTGGAGTGGGCACCCCCACGGGGGTAGCGTGGCACGCGGCCTCAGCCGGAAAACGCTAGCACCGTTCGAGAGCGCAGGTTCCATGACACTAACCCGTGCAGCAACGAAGCGCGATGCTGAGTCCAGCGTAACCGTTCACGCCCCCCGTTGCGGGGCTACCGACCTAGCGTCATCGCTGCGCAGGTGTTCGTCTAAGTCCGCAAACGCCATGCCAGAGCGGTCCTTCTCCGACAGCGTCGGCTCGCGGCCGCCGATTGGCCACGCAACGCCAACGTGCGGGTCGTTCCACGCCAAGCAGCGCTCCAACTCCGGCGCGTAGTAGTCCGTTGTCTTGTAGAGCACTTCAGCGGTCTCGGAGAGAACGAGGAAGCCGTGGGCGAAGCCAGGAGGCACCCACAGCTGCCGATGGTTCTCGGCGGAGAGCTCCACGCCTTCCCACTTTCCGTGGGTGGGTGACCCGACCCGCAGATCCACAGCGACGTCGAACACGCTGCCACTGACGACGCGCACCAGCTTGCCCTGCGGGCGCTGCAGCTGAAGGTGCAGGCCGCGAAGGACGCCGCCCGTCGAACGGGAATGGTTGTCCTGAACGAAGGGAAGCGTGACCCCCGTCACCTGCGCGAACGCCCGCGCGTTCCAGCTCTCGAAGAAGAAGCCGCGCGCGTCACCGAACACCTTCGGCTCGAGGATGAGGAGGTCCGGAATGGCCGTGTGGACGACGTTCATCAGAAGACCCGGTCTTCTAGGAGCCGGCGCAAGTACGCGCCGTACTCGTTCTTCGCCAGAGGCTCCGCCAGCTTCGCGAGGTCACCGTCGGTCAGCCAACCGCTGCGCCAGGCAATCTCCTCGGGACACGCAATCTTGAGGCCCTGCCGCTTCTCGATGGTCTGAATGAAGAGGCTGGCTTCGAGCAGGCTCTCATGGGTCCCCGTGTCCAACCATGCGTGGCCTCGGCCCAGGACCTGTACGTCCAGCGCACCGAGCTCGAGGTACTTGCGGTTGAGGTCCGTGATCTCGAGTTCGCCACGCGGGCTAGGCTTCAGTGCTTTCGCGATCTCGACGACGCGTCGGTCGTAGAAGTACAGACCGGTGACTGCGTACCGACTCTTGGGTTTGGCTGGCTTCTCCTCGAGACTGATCGCCCGCCCTTGCGCGTCGAACTCCACGACGCCGTAGCGCTCGGGGTCGTGGACCGCATAGGCGAAGACCGTGGCGCGCGTCTCGACGCTGCCAGCGGCCTTTAGACCTGCCGAGAAGTCGTGGCCGTAGAAGAGGTTGTCGCCGAGGACGAGCGCCGAGGTGTCGTCCCCGATGAACGCTTCGCCCAAGATGAACGCCTGGGCGAGCCCGTCTGGACTGGGCTGCACCTTGTAGTCGAGACGAATGCCCCAGCGGCTTCCGTCGCCCAGCAGTTGCTGGAAGCGGGGGGTGTCCTGCGGGGTCGAGATGACCAGGATCTCACGGATTCCCGCCAGCATCAGGGTGCTGAGCGGGTAGTAGATCATGGGCTTGTCGTACACCGGCAGCAGCTGCTTGGAGACCGCCAGGGTCGCTGGGTACAGCCGAGTGTTGGAGCCACCGGCTAGGATGATGCCCTTGCGTGCCATTCAGTTTGGTCCTTCGTCTATCATGCGCGCGGCGCCCTCGCACCAGCGCGGGATCGTCAGGTGGAATGCCTCGGTGAACTTGCCCGTCGCCAGCCGCGAGTTCAACGGCCGCGTCGCGGGAGTGGCGTAGTCCGCCGTCTGGATGGGCACGGCGAGCGAACGTTGCAGCTCCCAGCCCACCTGGCCGTTCTTGCCCAACAGCAGGATCTTCATGCGACGTACTGCTTCTCGAGCCACTCGCGGTATGCGCCGCTCTGCACGTTGGCCACCCACTCTGGGTTGTTCAGGTACCACTGCACGGTCTTGCGCAGGCCGGTCTCGAAGGTCTCGGAGGGCTTCCAGCCGAGCTCCCGCTCGAGCTTGCGCGCGTCGATGGCGTAGCGTCGGTCGTGTCCGGGGCGGTCCTTCACGTAGGTGATGAGCCGGGCGTAGTCGCCCTCCGGGCTGGGCCGCAGCTCTCCGAGCAGCCGGCAGACCGCGTTCACGATCTGGATGTTGGGCATCTCGTTCCAGCCACCCACGTTGTACGTCTCCCCCAGACGTCCGCCGGCGAGCACGGCGCGAATCGCGCTGCAGTGGTCCGTGACGTACAGCCAGTCGCGCACCTGCATGCCGTCGCCGTAGACGGGCAGCGGCTTCCCGGCCAGGGCGTTCACGATCATCAGCGGGATGAGCTTCTCGGGGAAGTGGTAGGGGCCGTAGTTGTTCGAGCAGTTGGTGGTGACCACCGGTAGGCCGTAGGTGTGGTGCCACGCACGCACCAGGTGGTCCGACGCGGCCTTGCTGGCCGAGTAGGGGCTGTTCGGCGCATAGGGGTGGTCCTCCGCGAAGGGGGCGTCACTCGGTCCCAGCGACCCATAGACCTCGTCCGTGCTCACGTGGAGGAAGCGGAAGGCTTCCTTGCTGGCGCCCTCGAGCGCGGCCCAGTACCCCCGAGTTGCCTCTAGCAGCGTGAACGTGCCCTCCACGTTGGTACGGACGAACTCGCCGGGCCCGTGGATGGAGCGGTCCACGTGGCTCTCGGCGGCGAAGTGCACGATCGCAGACGGGCGATGCTCGGCCAACAAGCGGTCCAGCAGCGCGCGGTCGCAGATGTCACCCTGCACGAAGACGTGGCGCGCGTCGCCGCGAAGCGAGCGCAGATTCTCGGGGTTGCCCGCATACGTGAGTTTGTCGAGGTTCACGACGGGCTCACCCGTCGCTGCCACCCAATCGAGCACGAAATTGCTGCCGATGAACCCGGCTCCGCCAGTTACGAGGATCACGCGTAGGACTCCTTGGGCCGCCAAGCACGTGGCTTGGTGCGGCCGCTAGTGTGAGTCCAACTGCGACATTGTCCATCGCATCGTGCGGGGGAGGGGGGGGAAAAAGGCGGGGGGGCGCGGCGGCCGGAGGGGACACAAGGCACTCCGACGATCGACGCATCCGAAACGGCAAGGTGTCTACGGCGACACAGTCAGGTTTTCATCGCCGACCGCCCCGCCAGGTATCGACATCTACCCCTGCGGCTTCGCGACCGCTGTCGGTCAGCGCCTCCGTTGGCGGTGTCGGAATCTTCGATGGGCATCCTGAGCCGGCGATGATAGCGCGGGCCGGCACGCCACGCACAAGTTGGCGCTGGCTCGCCTCCGTTTGCACAACGCGCCCTGTTGGAGCGCAGTATCCGACTGTGGTGCCGCCTATCACGCGCGGGGCGGCGGCATGTACGCGTCGAGCTCGGCCATCAGGGCCTCGTACTCCGCGAGGCCGGCGAGGTTGTAGTGCTCGTCCGGGTCGTTGACCTCGTTGTAGAGTTCGCGCTCCCCGTTCCAGTAGCGGATGTAACGCCACTCGGGCGTTCGGATCGCGTGGTTGTGTTGGTCCTTGGTGGTGAGGACGCGGTCCTCCCATGCGACGTCCGTCCCGTGGAGGAGCGGCACCAGCGACCGTCCATCCATGGCGTACGCTGGGTCCACTCCGCAATAGTCGAGGACGGTCGGTGCGAGGTCGCAGAGGCTGACGATGTTGTCCACCCGGCGCTCTCGGGCTTGGCCGGGCTCACGGATGAGGACGGGGACCCGTGTGGATCGCTCCCAGAGTGCGAGCTTCTGCCAGTGGAACTTCTCACCGAGGTGAAAGCCGTGGTCGCTCCACAGCACCACGAGCGTATCCTCGGCGTGGCGGCTCTGGTCGAGGTGCTGGACCAGTCGGGCAACCTGCGTGTCGATCCACGAGATCGACGCGAGGTATGCTTGCACGGCCTCTGCCCATAGGCCCTGGCCCGTGATGCAGGCGTGGTGCTCCTGTTGGTGCGCGATCGCGCGGCCCGCTACGCCGAGGTCGTCGAGGTCGTCCGCCGGCGGCGTCGGTATGACGAGCGTGTCCAGCGGATAGAGGTCGTAGAAGCGTTTCGGCGCCCACCACCCCACGTGCGGGAGCACGAACCCCACCGAGAGAAAGAAGGGCTCGTCCCCAGTGTGACCGTCGAGGAAGTCGATGCCGCCCTGCGCGTAGCGATAGTCCGGCATCTGGTCGTCGGGCGCGTCCACGGCCAGCCAGTCGAATGCGCCGTCGCTACCTGGCTCAGGGCAGTCGAGGTTGTTGAATGGAGGCCGACCCGGGAGCGGCGCCGGGTAGAGCTCGCCGATGTGGTCGACCTTGCCGACGCGCGCTGTGCGGTAGCCGGCGGCGCGGAACATGTCGTCTACCAGTGGCTTGTCCCCGTTGACGCTGGCGAAGGTCTGCGAGAGGAAGAACACACCGGTGTTCTGCGGCGTGAGGCCGGAGAGCGTCGAGGCGCGCGAGGGTGAGCACACGGGCGCCGCGCAGTAAGCGCGGTTGAAGACCGTGGACCGAGCGGCGAGCGCGTCGAGCCCGGGCGTCACCACCTGAGGGTGACCCGCCAGGAAGCCGACCCAGTCGTTGAGGTCGTCGACCGAGATGAAAAGCACATTCTTCCGCCGCTCGATCGGACCCGGCCCCGGCCCCGAGCAGCCCGCGAGAGCCATCCCCAGCGACATCGCTCCAACACCCGTGGTGCGGATGAACGTTCTTCTGCCAATGTCTCTCACGGTCACACCCAGCTCCCACTTCTCGCCAACGGTTTCGGGCACCTGTCTTGCGCGAACGGCCGGCCATCGCCAACGCGTGTCATAGACGGACCGAGCGACTGAATTCCGACTCGATGAACGATTGCTCGGCCCGATAGCGCTCGGTCAGGTTCTCCACCAGCTTCGGGTCGAACTCGAACTTGCTGGAGAGAGCGTTGTGCACCGTGGCCACGCCGCCCTGGAACGCTTCTTCGTCGATGTCGACCCCGATCACCCCCGCGATCTTCGCGGCCGCCATCTTGGGCTCCGTGACGAGGTCGTCGTAGCTTACCGCGACGACGCGACGGAACACGCTCGTGTACCGCTCCATGGCGCCCCGATAGTCGTTGTATCGGTCCTGCGCGGTCATCCACCCCGTCTCGTCCGCGATCGTCTTGGCGAGCCACTCGTTCATCTGGTCGTTGGTCATGTTGAGCCCATGGTAGTCGCTGACGAGCTTTGCCGCCGAGAGCAGGCGCCTAACGGGGTTCCGGCACACGAGAATGAACGACGCGTCCTCTCCGACGATCACCTTCATCTTCCTCAGCTGTTCGACGGAGAAGAGCATGTACTCGGGCGTGCTCTCTCCGACCACGGGGTTCTCCATCAGGCATGGGCGGAAGAGGTTGAGGTAGTCCACGTTCTCGACGGGGGTGGACGCGAGGATCCTGTTCGTGCGGAGCAGGCACTTGTACGACTTGTCGATGAAGCCGTACTGCGTGGCGGCGATGATCTCGTCGAGCTGACGGTCGAGCTGACGACGGGAGAACGCGACAAGCGCCTGCGGCGCCCGGACGTGGAACAGCGAGTCGAAGTAGTGGAGTTCCTTCAGCGGGTGCATGAAGATCGACGTGGACTCGTCGAGCAGGTTGTGGAGCAGAGTGGAACCCGCCCGCTGGGACCCGATCCCGATCACGAACCGATGCTGATTTTGAGTCGTTTGTTCGGTCATTTCCTACACCCGGAGAGCGCCGCGCCTCAGGCCACCAATCACAGGAGCGCCTCGAGGATCCCGTGCAGCTCGTCGGCCTGCTCGTCCACCGTACGAATCTCGTCGCGCAGAGGGTTGCGATAAGATGCCCAATCTGTGCGAGCGAGGCACTCGCGAATCGCGGTCTCGAGCCCGTGGCTCGATCCGTCCATAGGGATCACGGTCGCGTTCGTGCCATGAACGCAGTCCTCGACGACCCCGCCGGCGTCGGTCGCGATCACCCACACATCTCGCGCGAAGGCCTCGCGCACGGTCAGGCCGAAGCTCTCCTTCCACTGCGACGGGAAGAGCAGCACGTCGAGCCCGCCGAAGAACTCGTCCATTGTGTGCCGCGTGTATGGCGGGGCCACGGTTATCTTTCCAGGGATCACCCAGTCGTGAAACGTCCACGTGCCGCCGCTGTTCTTGGCGGCGTCGACGACCTTGAGTTCGTAGTTCGTCGCCTCGATGGCGTTGAACGCCTGGACGATCTGACGCCCGCCCTTGATCGGGCCAGGACCGCCGACGAAGCCGAAGCGGACGCGCCCCATGGGATCTGGCTTCTTCGAGAACCCGGGGTTCGGCGGCACGATGCCGTTGCGGTTGAGGACGCAGCGCTCGGCGCCGAGCCCGTTGGCTAGGTGGAGCTGCCGGTGGAACTCGCTCGGGAAGAGGAGCGTGTCCGGGAGGTCGAGGCGCGCGCGCAGATGGGCGTTGCGCGCACGCGTCACCCCCGCATCCACGACACAATAGGCGCAGATTGCCGGGTCGATCTTCCACTGATTGCAGTAGGTCCCGGTCGGCATGATCATGAACTGCTGCTCACAGATCCACCAGCAGTCGTGAATGGTTAGCGCGGTCGGGACCTTCTGCTCGTGGAGCACGTCGAGGACGCCGGCGCCGAGGTTCTGCAGGCAGTGCACGTGCGCGACGTCTGGGCGAAATCGCGAGACGATGTCGTTGAAGATCCGGATGACGTTCCGGTTGTCGTACTGCTCGGTCGTGGAGAGCTGTCTTGGCATGGTGATGCCGATCACATCGACGCCACGGCTGCGGGTGCGGGTGACGGTGTACGGCACGGCGGTTGGATCGAACACCGCGGAGACCGCGAGGACCTGCCAGTCGTGGACCTGAGCGAGCCGTTCGGCCAGGTTCTCGGCTAAGACGGTCGCACCACCGAAAGACTGCGGTGCGTAGTGGACGTTGACCACCAGTAGCTTCTTCGCCACAGTCATCTCCGGAAATCGAGCGCGCGGCGGACACCCGTGTCGAACGACTCGAACGTCTCGGAACTGACGCGTACGGCTTCTGCGTGGCGTTTCGCGCCGTCGGCGATCTCACGGCGCTTTGCTCCGTCACCGATGAGCAACTCGATCGCCTGAAGCCACTCGGCTTCGTTTGCGGCGAGGAGGCCGTTCTTTCCATGTACGACGACGTTCTTGAAGTCTCCGGTGGCCGCAGCGATGACGGGCACCCGCACCGCCGCGGCGTCCAGGAAGCGCACAGCGCTCTTGCACTCGTTGAACTCGTCAATCACGAGCGGCACGAGCGCGATGTCACAGCGCGCGAGGAGCCCGAGGTAGGCCGGGTAGGTGGCGACCGGCTCGGTCGCGATGCGGCTGGCGTAGGGCTTGAACGTCTCCGGTAGGTCCGCGTAGCCGATGACCTGGATGCGGACGTTCGGGTGCGCCTGAAGCACCTGGAGCAACACGCTCTCGATGGTGCGGAAATCTGCTTCGTGGGCACGCGAGCCCGACGCGTAGCCAATCGTGATGGTGCCGGGCGACGCCGGGGCCGCGCGTTTGTCCGTGGCCAGGCTGGCGGCGTGCACGGACTCGGAGTCCACCGCGTTCCGCCAGAGGTACACAGGGCCGCGGAAGCTGCGCTGAATGCACTCCTTCATGTAGGGCGTGCTGGTAATCACGAAGTCCGCCATGCGGAGCGCCGCGAGGTACTCAGAGGTCTGCGAGAGCAGCGCGTTCTTCTCGCGCTTCGTGATGAAGTCGAGGTTCGGGTTCTCGCTGTAGATCGCCAGGTCGAAGATCGGGTCGTCGATGTCGTAGCCGATCGTGAGGCCGAGGCGCACCGCCTCGGCGACGAGCTCGCAGAACGACGCGGTCGCGTGTGTCCGGTAGAAGATGACACACGAGGCGTTCTGGAGCAGGCTCGTCGCGCGCGGCAGGTCCATCCAGTGGGAGTATCCGCACTTGATGCCGGCCTTCTCCAGGATCTCGAGCTTCTGGAGGACGCGGTACTTCTTGCACTGCGGGAGCCCGAGGTCACCGATCACCGCGACGAACGGCTCGTGAAACAGATCCCGTGCGCTCGTCGGGCGCCGCGGGGCGCCTGACCGATACTGCGAGCGGCGCAGCTCGTGTAGGTGGGAGTGGACCCCGTCCCGTCCTTTGGTCACACGGTCGCGCGCGTGGACCGCGAGGCCTCCGAGGTGACGTACGACCGGGTTGTCGGAGTCCTCGAAGAAGGACTTGGGGTCGCGCGTCAGCTTCCGGTACTTTCGGATGAACTGCGATTTCGAGTTGGGGTTCTTAGCCATTTACGAGAATCTCAAGCGGTCCGCCATCCGCGCGAACCGAAGAAGAATCCACCAAAGGGGGGGGGGGAAATGGGGGGGGCGGGGGCGGGTGCGGGGGGGTTTCCCCTACGATAGGAACTCGAAGGACGACCGCTTAGCATGCCGGGGGGGGAGGGACAATAGAAAGCAGGGACCGCGGGCGTGGCGGAGGGCAGCCTGGGTGCGCCTTGCGGGGACTCGCCGTGGAGCTATGTTCCGCCGCTGAGGCTTGGTGAAGGTTCCGAGTTGGCAATTCGAGACGGCGACGATGTGTTGAGTGGGCGAAGCGTGGCGAGGGCGATTGGCGATGCGGTCGCGCGGAGCGCCCTCGGGGTCGTCGAGTCGCACCGGAAGACGCTAGACCAAGCCCTCCCTGGAAACCTGAGGGGAGCCGCGCGGGTCGAGACCGCGCTCCGCGACCTCGCGGACGGGCGCTTCGAGTCGCTTTCCTCCGCCCCCGTATTGGCGTTCGCGCGCCCGGTGCTCAAGCCCGGCTTCTACTTCGTCTCGGCGCACGTGGAGACCGCCGCCACCCGCGGGCGAGTGACCTTCGAGTTCAGCGGCCTCGGCGAGGACGCCCCGGCCTACCGGTTCGGGCTCGCGACGCGCTCTCAGCACCCCGTCTTCCGGATCGTCCGAGTTCCCCCGGTCGAGACCGACGCGGGCTCCAGCGGATCCCGCTACTCGCTGCGTCTCTCGCCCACGGACGCCCCGGGCCCTTTCACGCTCCACTCGGTCCGTGTGGTGCCGGTGCCGGAGCGCTTCGCGGTCGCCCGAATGCGCCGCCGGATCGTCTCAGCCGGTGCCGCTCAGGGACGCTCGCTCAGCACGCTCCGGGCGGAGAGCGCGTCGCTAACAGGCGACGCGCTCTGGGCTCGCTATGACCGCACCTTCCCGCGCGGCGAGCGGCAGACCAGCTACGCCGGCTGGATCGCCGCGGTCGAGTCGCCCTTGATGGACGCCTACCTCAAAGAGGCCGACGTGACCCTCGCGCGCCTCGCGGCGGGGACCCCGTCGAAGCAGCGCCCTCGCGTCAGCGTCCTCGTCCCGGTCTGTGATCCGCGTCCCGAGGACCTCCGCGCGTGCCTCCGCTCCGCGCTGGACCAAGTCTACCCAGAGGTGGAGGTGTGTGTCGCGGACGACGCCTCCACGGATCCGGCCGTCCATGCCGTGCTGGATGAGCTCTCGGCGTTGGATGCCCGCCTCCGCGTGGTGCGACGGGCGACGCGTGGCCACCTCAGTGCAGCCACCAACGAGGCGCTCGCCATCGCGCGCGGCGAGCTGATCGCGCTCTTGGAGCATGACGACACGCTGGCGCCCGACGCCCTCCTCCACATGGTGGACGCGCTAGCCGAGGCGCCCGAGGCGATCTTCGCCTACAGCGACGAGGACGCGCTCGACGAGCGTGGCGAACGTTGCGACCCGCACTTCAAGCCGCAGTGGAACCCCGAGTACCTGCTGAGCGGGAACTACGTCGGGCACCTCGTCGTCGCGCGCACGGACGCGGTGCGCGCGCAGGGGGGGCTGCGGGTGGGATACGAAGGAAGCCAGAGCCACGATCTCTTGCTCCGGCTGACGGACGAAGCGCGGTCCGGTCAGGTGGTTCACGTCCCGCACGTGCTCTACCACGGGCGCCGAAGCGCGGCGTTCACCGCCGCAGGGACCGACACCAAGCCCAACGCAGCCGGGGCGGGCCTGCGGGCCGTAGCGGATGCCGCCGTCCGGCGCGGGATCGCTGCGGAGGTGCGCCACGTCGATGGGGTAGCGTTCGGCTATCGCCTCGTGCGTGCGCTCCCGGTGCCGCCTCCAAAGGTCAGCATCATAATGCCGACGCGTGACGGTGGCTCCGTGCTGGCCCGCGCGGTGGACGGCGTGCTCGCGGGAACGGACTACGCAAACCTCGAGCTGCTGCTCATCGACAACGGGAGCACGTGTGAGCAGACACTCGGTGTGCTCGCGCGTGCAGCGGAAGACCCTCGCGTCCAGGTGCTGCGAGACGACTCTCCCTTCAATTTCTCCGCGCTCAACAACCGCGCGGCGGCGAAGGCGCGGGGAGACGTGTTCGTCCTCTTGAACGACGACGTGGAGGTGCTGCCCGACCAAGCGGATTGGCTGCGCGAGCTCGCTTCGTACGCGCTGGTGCCCGAGATTGGCTGCGTCGGCGCCAAGCTCCTCTATCCGGACGGGACGGTACAGCACGGGGGCGTGATCCTTGGCATCGGCGGCGTGGCGAGACACGCGCACAAGCGCTTTCCCGCGGCTCACTGTGGGTACTTTGGGCGGCTCCAGCTCACGCACGCCCTGAGCGCCGTCACGGCCGCCTGTCTGGCTGTGCGCCGCGACGTCTGGGAAGCTATGGGCGGTCTCGACGAAGGTCTCGCCGTCGCCTTCAACGACGTGGATTTCTGTCTCCGGGTCCGGGAGGCTGGGTACCGAAACGTCTTCACCCCCCACGCGGTGCTGGTCCATCATGAGTCCGTTTCGCGCGGCTCCGACCACACACCTGCGCGTCGTGAGCGCTTCACGCGTGAGGTTCGCTTCATGGCCGAGCGCTGGGGGGACGCGCTCTTGCGCGACCCCTACTACTCTCGCCACCTGACCTTGGACCATGAAGATTTCGCGATCGCCCAGAGTGACTGACCGCCGCGGTGTCGCCCGCTCCGACGCGACCGGGCTGAATCGCGAGGGAGCGCTCGACGCCGTCTCCGACGGGACGGGCGAGGGGGTGCTGTTTTGGTACGGTGCGCCGCACGTCGCCGTCGCGCTGAACTCGCGCCGCTATCGCATCGACAACCGCCTCGAGCGCCTCCCCATGGCGCGCTCCTTCACCGGCCGCACGCTCCCGGACGAGGTGCTTGAGGGTATCCACACTGTCGTGTCGGTGCGTGCGTACGTGGATCGAAAAGCAGCGCGCCAGCTCGCCCAGCTGCGGGCTCGTGGCCTTCACCTCATAGCGGACTACGACGACCTGCTCTTCGCGTGCCCGCCGAGGGACTTCCCCGGCTACCACCAGACGCTGTTGAAGCGTCGCGTCGTCAAGAAGCTCGACACCTACCGGTGCGGCCTCACGCACTTTGACGCTTTCACCGCGTCCACCACCCCCATCGCGGAGGCGCTGCGCGCTGCGCGGCCTGACGCGCCCGTCGCGACGATCCCGAACCGACCCTCACCCGCGTGGTTCGCGCGCGGCTGGAGCCGCTTCGGCGACGACCGCTGGCAGCACGGAGGCCCCCTCGTGCTGCGCTACCTCCCTGGTTCCCCGAGCCATGATCACGACTTCGCGGTCATCGCCGACCCCATGGCGGAGTTCCTGCGGCGGCACGATGACGTGAACTTCGAGGTCGTCGGATACCTCCGCTTCGATTCCACACATTTCCCGAAAGGCCGGGTCCGGCATCTTGCGAAGGTGGACTACGAGGCCTTCGCCGGCGTTCTGGTCTCGACGTGGATCAACCTCGTCCCGCTCGCCCCCACCGTCTACAGTCAGGCTCGCTCCGCGCTCAAGATCCTCGAGGCGGCCGGGTTCGGTGTGCCGAGCATCGCCTCGCCCAGCGTCGACAACGCAAGCGTCGGCGGGCCATCGAGTCTCGTCACCTTCGCGCGGACGCCCACCGAGTGGTTGGACGCGCTCGAGGCCGCCTACGACGAGACGAGGAGCGCATCTGCTCCGGTGCGAGCGCCATTTCAGGCGCCCCCCTCGTGGGACGTCGTCGAACGGCGGGGCGACACCCCCCGGTGGGAGACTTCAAACAGTCCCTGGCGGGGGTGAGCACGGCGGCTGGAGGTACACAGTGCGTGCCATTCTGCATGCGAGAAACTGATCCGCTTGGGCTGTACGGTTGCGAGACCACCCGGCCCGCAACGACGGCGCCTCTCCCGGCGGCTATAGTGCTGCGGCCAAGATGTCCGACTCCCTTCGACGCCCCTTACCAGCCGCTCTCTCCTTGTTCGTGCTGGCGGCGTCGCTGTCCGCCTCGACCGACACCCGCGCGCAGGTTGGCAGCACCACCGCGCCACTGATCCAGGGCACCGCCTCGCTGGTGGAGGCCTACGACCCCGTGGCCCCGTCCGCGCTCGCCGCCGTGGTCATCGAGACCCAGGCAGCGCTGATGCTCACCAGCGCGCTCACCCTCACCGAGACCACGGCCGCGCTGAACCCCTCGCCCACGCTCAGCGAGCTGTGGCAGCTGTGCCCGGGGGAGCCCTTCGAGGAGCAGCCCACCGCCGCGTTCTGCTCGGGCACGCTGATTGCGCCGGACCTCTTGCTCACCGCCGAGCACTGCGTGCCCAACGAGCGCAGCTGCGACGCGCTCTCGGTGGTCTTCGACTACCGCTACACCAGCGCCGGCGTGCTGGCGCCGCTCGAGCGCGACGATGTGTACGCGTGCGACCGTATCCTGGCCTCGGACGGCGACGGCGACTACGCGCTCATTCGGCTGGACCGCCCCGTGGTGGGCCGAACCCCGGCGCAGCCGCGCTTCACGGACCCCAAGAGCTGCCTTGGAGTGGCCCCGGAAGATCGCGTGTGGGCGGCCGGGTTTCCCTCCGGCGTGCCGCTGAAGCTCGACCTCGGCGACGTCACGGCCGACCGGCCCGTGGGCGTGTGGGTGGACGACGCGAGCGTCACCAGCCGCCAGTTCTTCCGCGGCCGCTTCGATTTGTTCGCCGGCATGGATGGCGGCGGCGTGTTCAACTACGAGCTCGACGCCGCAGATGCTGGGGTAGTTGGCACCGTCGAGCTGGTGGGCTTCCTCTCGGCCGGGCGCGCGGACTACGCCCGCACCGACGACGGCTGCTTCGCGAACGTGCGCGTGAGCGACGACGGCAGCGAGCTGGCGGGGCACGTCATCCAGCCGCTGGTCGCGCTGTGCAACCGGCGCTCCGACTACCCCACGCTCTGCCCGGCCACGGTCAGCCGCTGCCCGCCGGGGGGGGACCTGGTCGTGGGCACGGATGCTGGCATGCGCGCCTTCCCGCCCTCCACCGGCTGCGGCTGCCGTGTGCCGGGCACAGCGGCCACCACCCACGGCGAGGATGGCAGGGGCCTGCTCCTCACGCTGGGGGCGCTGATGTTGGTGCTGCTGCGGGCCCGGCGGCGCTACTCGCGCACGTCGCCGCGCGCGAAGATACTGGCCACGTAGGCCAGCACGTCGGTCGCGCTCGCCTCGTTGTAGCCGTAGTACTTGATCAGACGGTTCTTGATGACGTCGATCTTGTCCTGCGTCTCCTTGTCGATGACGTTGGACACGAAGCTGCTGAGCTTGATGCTGTCCTTCTGGTCCTCGAACAGCTTCATCTCGAGCGCGCGCCGCAGACGGTCGTTGGTGTCGTACGTGAACTTCTTGCCCTCGAGCGCCAGGTGCCCGATGAAGTTCATGATCTCGCGCCGGAAGTCGTCTTTGCGCGCCTCGTTGATGTCGATCTTGCTCTCCACGGAGCGCATCAGGCGCTCGTCCGGTTCCTCGTCCTTGCCGGTGTACTTGTTCTTCACCTTCTGCTTCATCAAGTACGCGCGGATGTTGTCGATGTAGTTGGCGCAAAGCCGCGCGATGGCCTCTTCGTCGGCGCTGATGGCGCGCTGCACCTCGTTCTTCACGATCTCGTCGTACTCGGCCTTCACCACGCCAATCAGCTCGGCGTAGCCCTTGCGGGCGTCGTCGTTCACGATGAGCGACGCGCGCAGGCCCTTCTCGAGCTCGTTCAGGATCATGAACGGGTTGATGTAGCCCTCGCTGCCGTCGCGCACGAGCGCGTTGCTGATCTTGTCCTGCACGAAGCGCGGGCTCATGCCGTCGAGGCCCTCGCGCGTGGTCTCCTTGCGCAGCTCCTTCACGTTGTCCTGCGTATAGCCGGGCAGGATCTTCCCGTCGTAGAGCTTGGCCTTGGCCAGCAGCCCCAGCTCGTGCTTCTTGGGCTCCTCGAGGCGCGTGAGCACGGCCCACATGGCGGCCACTTCCAGCGTGTGCGGCGCCACGTGCTTGCCGCGCAGGCGCTCGGAGCTGAAGTCCTTCTGATAGATGCGGATCTCCTCGCTCATCTTGGTGATGTACGGGATGTCGATCTTGATGGTGCGGTCGCGCAGCGCCTCCATGAACTCGTTGTTCAGGAGCTTCTTGTACTCGGCCTCGTTGGTGTGGCCGATGATCACCTCGTCGATGTGCGTCTGCGCGAACTTCTTGGGCTTGATCATGTGCTCTTGGGTGGCCCCCAAGAGGTCGTACAGGAAGGCGACGTCCAGCTTCAGCACCTCCACGAACTCGATGATGCCGCGGTTGGCGACGTTGAACTCGCCGTCGAAGTTGAAGGCGCGCGGGTCCGAGTCCGAGCCGTACTCCGCGATCTTGCGGTAGTTGATGTCGCCCGTGAGCTCCGTGCTGTCCTGGTTCTTCTCGTCCTTGGGCTGGAACGTGCCGATGCCCACGCGGTCCTGCTCGCTGAGCAACAGGCGCTTCACGCGCACGTGCTGCTTGACCATGGCACCCCAGTCGCCCTTGTGACGGTCCAGCAGGTGCTTGAAGATGAAGCGCGACGCGGGGTTGAGGTCCCCCTTGATGTTGCGGTCGATGCGCGTGCGGTCGTCGCCCAGGTTCAGCTCGCGCGCGGCGTCGGCGCGCCACTCGGGCGGGATCAGGCGCAGCGGCTCCTCGTGCATGGGGCACGGGAACACGTCCTCGTCGCCGGCGATGCCCGTCTCCTTCAGGTTGATCCACTCGTAGGTGTAGAGCGCGCCCGCGGGCGTGCGCGAGTAGTGCTCGATGCCCTTCTTCAGCAGGCGCGCGATGGTGCTCTTGGACGAGCCCACCGGCCCATGCAGCAGGATGACGCGCCGCTCGGGGCCGTAGCCCTGGGCCGCGGCGCGCAGCACGTGCACCAGCCGCATGAGCGGGATGTCCAGCCCGAAGATGGCGTCCTTGCCCTTGTCGATGGGGTCCTGGAAGAACGGGTAGCGCACCAGGCGCTTCTTGTTGTCGAGGTACTCCTCCTCGCCGTACGACAGGATCATGTCGTAGGCGCGCTGGAACGCAGTGCGGGTGACCTCCGGCCGCTCGCGCACGATGCTCAGGTAGTCCTCGAAGGAGCCCTCCCAGTGAAGGTCCCTGTACCGGTCGTAGTCCTGAAGCGCGGCGATCCGCGAAACCATGTCGCTCATGAGCTCTGGCCTCCTGGGTTTTCCCCACACTACCAGCGCACGAAGGGAAGCGCACCGCTGTGTGTTCATCGTCGACGCCTCCCTACCGGCGACGCGCGACGGCCGGCGACGGACCTCAGCGCCCGCTCCTGCTGGCGCCCCGACCGGAAGCTCACAAATGCCGAGCCGCGCAACCCTCAACCGTCGTCCTGTTTGCATCCCTCGGCACGCCTCGCAACGTACTGGGGCAGCGCGCCGGCATCCCTGCGTGCCCCGAAGCTCGACCCGCCCCCTTCCAGCGCGCCCGCTCGGGAGTCTCGCGCCTCGCCGTCCAGGCCCCATGCCGCGCAGCTCACCTCGTTCTCCGGCGTCGACCTGGCGCATCGACTTCCCAGCGCGCGCGGGGTTCGCCCCAGGCAACCCCGGCCGCTTCGAGCGCTGCGCCGTGGCCTCCCGTCTCTCGGAGGATGAGCTGAGGCCGGTCCAGGTGGTGGTGGACGTCGGCGGGCCCCGCACCGTGGCGGTGACCTACGCAGAGCCGAGCGCGCTCCCTGGGGCCGCGTCCCTCGTGCGTTGCCTCCAGGCGGAGGTGTCGCGGGCGCTTCTGAGCTATCGCCGGTCCCCCCACCCTGTCAGGACGGGCGCGTTCACCGTGCAGCCCTTCGCCGCGCTGGACCTTCCTATGGAGCCCACGCCGTTGGCGGCCGCACGAGCCCTCACCCCAGGCGAAGTGGACGCACTCCTCGCCGAGCTGCGCGCGGCCCCGGATGACGCCACCCGGTTGGCGCGGATTGCCCAGCTGGAGCAGGCGCGCGTGGCCCTCCCGGCCACCACGGCGCGCGCGGTGCTGGCCACGTTCAGTCAGCCCGACGCGCTCACGGGGGGTCTGGTGTGCCGCGTCCTGACCGGCCGCGGCGCCTGCGCGCGGTCCAGGGCGCGCTGCCCGCCTATGAGCGCGCGCGGCTGCGAGGTCTCACCCGCGGGGCCTGCGGGGTGGACGTGATGCCGGCGGCGCAGGCCGATCCCACTCCGTATCCAGCCCGGCGACCCGTTGGGCCAGAACCCGGGGAACCCCAGCCACCCGGGCGACCCCCGGATTGGGCAGCCAACCCCAGCGCAGGCCGAGTGCACCACCCACGCGGACTGCGTGTTGGCCTGCCCCGTGCCCCCGGACTGCTGCCCCGCCACCTGCGGTTGCAGTCATGCGGTCCCCCGCAGCGAGGCCGCCGGCATCGCCGCCGCTTGCCAGGGGGTGCGCAACCGCGAGTGCCCGGCCATGGGCTGTGCGCGCCAGGAGTTCCACGCCATCTGCCGTGCTGGGCAGTGCCGCGCCGAGCGTGGCATGGGAATGTTCTGAGCCACCGCGCGAGCGGCATGGTAGGTTGCCGTTCATGGTGGAAGCGGAATTGCGGTTGAGGCCCCGGCGCCCCGAGCAGCAACGACACACAGCGGTGCGCGCCGCCCTGCGCTGGGGAGTGCTGGCTGCGCTCGTCGGCCTCACACTGGGTCTCCCAGCTGGGGCCAGCGCGTTCATCGCGGAGGAAGAGCAAGAGGCGCCCGACACGCAGCCGTCCGCGCCGCCCCTCGCCACCACGCCGGCCCCCGCCCCCGCGCCAGCACCAGCCCCCACTCCGCCGCCGCCCCAGCCGCGCACCACTCCGCCGCCCAGCACCACGGCCAGTCCGTCCACGGCGCAGCAGTCCACGGCGGGGCCCACGGAGAGCGCCCTCGACGAGGACGAGACCACCGACGATGGGGTCGGCCGCCACAACCGGCGGCGCTTCTTCTACCTCGAGGCCTCGGCCGGTTACTCCTGGGTCAAGCTCGGCCTCATCCGGGAAAACAACCTGGTCCCGGATGTCGAGCGCTTGAACGACACGGGCTACGCCATCGAGGGCGGCGCCGGCTTCTTCGTCTCGTTCATCACCCTCGGCATCCAGGCGGAGGTCGCCATGCACAGCAACTTCAACCTGGGCACGGTGCTGTTGGACCTGGGCATTCGCCTCCCCACCAAGCACCTCGAGCCCTACTTCCGCTTCGGCATCGGCTACGCCTGGCTCTTCAACAGCAACCTGATCCCCGGTGTGAACGAGACCATCCGCGGCGTGGCTGCCAACCTGGGTATTGGCTTCGACTATATGGTCTCTCCGCTCTTCGCCATCGGCGTGGGCGGTGATGCCACGCTCTTCAACGTGCGTCGCTCCGGTGTGAATGGCGTACCCGCCATCACCGACATCGACATTTCGGAGGAGGGCGACGCCATCGGTCTCCAGATCAGCGCGCTGGTGCAGCTCAGCCTGCACTTCTGAGGCTTCGTGTCAGGTTTCTCGAATCGTGTGATCTCGCCGCTGATGCGCGCAGGCGCAGGCGCAGCGGCGTGCCTCGGGCTCGCGGTCGGCACCCACGGTTGCGGCCTGCTGCAGGACACGGACACCCTGAACGGTGAGCCGCCCGTCATTCTCGAGGCTGGGCACCTGCCCGAGCTGCTGCGCTTCGCGGAGCTCTCGTCCACCACGCCCGAGCGCGTGCAGGCCGAGTTCCGCGCCCATCACCTCTACGTGGTGAGCACCGTGGGGCAGGAGCGGCAGGTGACCGAGCTGGGCGCGAACACCGGCCGGCCGTACGCGAGCGTGAGCGTCACCCGGCGCGAGAGCGGAGGCGTGCCCGTGGGGCCGCTGGGCGACGAGCTCAGCCTCACCTTCGAGTTCACCAGCTTCGACGAGGACGGAGACGGGCCGCTGCGGCTGTTCGCCGTGCGCGTGACACAGCCCCTTCGCGCCCCGAGCGTCTGCCAGGCCGCGAGCGAGCTGGCCGTGCGTGAGGGCCTCGACGGCTGCCACGCCGACAGCATCTACACCGCAGCCGCGCCAGACGCCGAGGGCTACTTCCACGCCTGCGTCTACGACGAGGACGACCTGCCCGTGGAGGTGCGCTGCGCCCCCAGCCCGGCGGGCGACATGCGCGTGCTCACCGTGACTGCCACGCTGGGCCGCATGGGCGAGGTGGGTGAGATCACGGGCAGAGCGGTCGAGCCCACGCGCGTGACGGAGGTGCCCGCGAGCACGGAGGTGGGACCATCGAGTCCGGTGGTGGAACCCGTGAGCCCGGAGGTGGAGCCCGCGAGTCCTGCCGAGCCTGCGGGTCCCATCGAGCCCCAGAGTCTACCCGTGGAGCCGCAGTAGTCCCCGCTTTCACGGGCGGAGGGAGCTTCAGTCCTGCAGCATCATGCGCACGTGCACCGGCACGGCCGTGTCCGGCAGCTTCAGCTCGCGCACGATGTTGGCAATCAGCAGGCGTTCCTGCGTGGTGATCTTTCCGTCGGCCATCGCCTCGGCGAACTTGGCCTCGAGGAAGCGGGTGAACACCTGCTGCACGTCGGCCTCGGACAGCACGCTGTGCTCCCGGTACGCCTTCAACGACTTGTGCTCGGCCACCTCTACGATGCCGTCGGCAAAGATGGACGCGAGCAGCTTGGCGAGCTCCGCCTTGGGTTCCGTCATGCTGCCGTCATACCACCATGACGGGGTCGCTCGCAGCACCGAAATGCATCTCGGCGCGGTGCCCCGTGTGGCACGCCGCACGCGTGGCAGGCAGACTGCCGGCGATGAGAACGCTCATGCTGGCGTTGGTGCTCGGCCTGCTCGCCGGGTGCGACGATGAGGGGGTCGACGACGGCTACGTGCGGCTGGTGCTGCTGCCCGACACGCAGTGCTACACGCGCTTCGCGCCCGAGGTGATGGAGGCGCAGGCGCGCTTCATCGAGCGCCAGCAGGAGCGCATGAACATCGTGCACGTGGCGCACCTGGGCGACATCACGGACCTCGGCACCGAGGAGGAGTGGCAGCGCGCCCGCAGCGCCCTGCTGCCGCTGTTCGGGAGCGTGTCCATGACGCTGGTGAGCGGCAACCACGACCTCGGTGAGAACGGCAGCGCCAACACGCGGGCATCGCGCATGGACAGCACCTTCGCCCCAGCCGAGCTCATGGTGAGCGACACGTTCGATGGGGGTGTGCAGAACAGCTTCACGCTGGTGGAGGACAGGCTGCTGGTGCTGGGCCTCGAGTTCGCGCCGCGCGCCGCCGTGGTGGAGTGGGCCAGCGGCGTGCTCGCCGCCCACCCGGAGCGGGCCGCCATCGTGGTGACGCATGCCTATCTGGGTCCGGATGGTGAGCGCTACGACCACCTCGGGGACGCCCCGCAAGACTTCAGCCCCTACCAATATGGTGTGGCCAGCGGCGGCGACGTGCACGACGGCGAGGAGCTCTGGCAAGCGCTCATCAGCCAGCACGAGAACGTGGTCATGGTGGTCTCGGGCCACGTGCCGCAGGGCTTCGAAGTGCTGCTCAGCGAGGGCGCGGGCGGCCACGAGGTGGTGCAGCTGATGGCGGACTACCAGCGGGGCACGGCCTGTGACCCCAACGGCACCGATGGCCAAGGCTACTTGTTGCTGCTCGAGCTGCCCGAAGACGGCGTGGGCGACATCCGGGTGCGCTCGTACTCGCCGTTTCGAGAGCGCTGGCATCCGGACCACCACGCGATGTTCGCCGACTGGGGGCCCCGCTTCCAGCAAGTGGGATCACGCTTGATGGCGGACCTCGGACTGACCCCCTGAGCTAGCGACCTCTTGACCACCAGGCTAAAGGCTAATAGCCTGTAGCCGTCATGCGCGAGACCTCCACCGACTACCAGCACCCCTTCCGTCCGCCGCCTGTCGCCGCGCTCAACCGCTTGGCTGCCATGCTGGGCCGCGATGATGGACGCCTCGACGCCCACGCCATGGTGCGCGGCGCCGAGAAGGCCACCGGCCTGTCCGACTTCGGGCCCGAATTCGACATCAGGCCGCTCGAGAAGCTGTGTGAGAGCGTGGCGGCCGAGGCGCACCTCACGCCCGTGGGCTTGGCCATCACGCGCGGCCGGCTGACCGCCATCCTGCAGAACCGCCTGCGCGCCGAGGCGCTCTTCGCGCAGCACCCCGAGATCCTGCGGTACGAGCCGAAGGCGCCCATCATCATCGCGGGCTTGCAGCGCACCGGCACCACCATGCTTCATCGCCTGCTTTCAGCCGACCCGCACCTGCGCGCGCTGGCGGGCTACGAGGTGCTGGACCCGGTGCCGCCGTCAGAGCGCCGCACCAAGCTGCTGGGGCGAGACCCGCGCTTGCTGCAGGCCAAGCTGGCCGAGCGCGCGCTCGCGTATCTGGCGCCGGACTTCTTCGCCATCCACCCGGTGGAGGCCGAGTCGCCCGAAGAAGAGGTCATGCTGCTGGACTACACGTTCCTGAGCACCGTACCCGAGGCCACCCTGCGTGTGCCCAGCTTCTCGAGCTGGCTCGAGGACCAGGACCAGGGCCCCGCCTACCGCTACCTGCGCCGGCTGCTCAAGCTGTTGGCGTGGAAACAGGAGGGCCGCCGGTTCGTGCTGAAGACGCCGCACCACCTCGAGTGGTTCGACACGTTGCTGGAAGTGTTCCCGGACGCGAAGATCGTGCAGACGCACCGCGACCCGCTGCAGACCACCGCGTCGTTCTGCAGCATGGTCACGCACGGCCGCGGGGTGTTCAGCGACCAGGTGGACCCGCTCGAGGTGGGGCGCGACTGGACCAACAAGGTGGTGCGCATGATCACGCGCGCGACCGAGGCGCGTGAGCGCCACGACGCCTCGCACTTCCTGGACGTGTCCTACTACGACCTGATGAGGGATCCGCTGGTGCAGATGGAGCGCATCTACGCGTTCGCCGGCCAGCCCTTCGACGCGTCCACGCGTGCGGGCATCGAGGCCTCCCACGAGAGCAGCCCGCAGCATCGCTATGGCAAGCACGTGTACAAGCTCGAGAGCTTCGGGCTCGAGGCCGAGGCGCTGAACGCGCGCTTCGCGACGTACCGCGAACGCTTCCAGATCCCGCGCGAAGACCGGCGCTAGCGGCTACGCTCCCGAGCGATGTGCAGCGAGCCCCCGTGCCAGAACGGCTTCTTGGTTCCCCTCGGTGACTCCGTGCGCATGCCAGAGAACGCCCCGGGGCTCTGGTGGCGTGCCACCCGCGATGGGGATGCGGCCAACGGCGAGAGCGTGCTGGTGACACTGGTGGGCAGCCCCGGCGTGCCGGCCCGTGACCTGGACGTCTCGCGCAGCTGGGTGGCCCCGCGCATGGTCGAGGGCGAGGCCCAGCCGGGGGGGGTGCTGCTGGCGGTGCCGCTGGTGGCCGGGCAGCACCTGCACGTGGAGGCCAGCGACGCATGCGCCATTGGGGGGCGCGCGCCCTTCATCGCCAGCGTGGCCATCACGCCGAGCGTCCCCATTCCCACGCGTCTCGGGAGCCTGACCGCGACTGCGCCCGTTCAGGGTCCCCTCACCATTGCGAGCGACGGCGGTGGCTGCAGCCGCGAGGCCCAGGCGGTGCACGTGGACGTGGCGCTCACGCTGGACGCCGCGGCCCAGCCCTGGGCCGACCTGCTGCTCTACGAGACCCGCGTGGACGGGGTGCGCTACGTGGCCGCCGAGAGCGCCATCCATGGGCCACCACCCCACGTGAGCTGGGTGGGTCGCGGGCGCGACCGCATCTTTGCGCTGTGCGAAGGCACGTCAGCCACAGGGGATGAGTCCGCTGGGCTCTCGCCAGGGCTACACGAGGTGCGGCTCGTCGCGCGGCTCCCGGGCAGCGACGCTCGTATCGTTTCAGATAACCTCCGCGTGGAGTTGGTGTGCCCCAGTGTGCCAGGCGATGGCGACGCGGCCGATGAGCTCTACGACGCGGTCTCGTTCCAGACCGGCGCGGTGGTGGTGGCCGCGCAGCTGGCGCTGCTTCTGTACATCATGATGACACGCAGCCGCCGCCGCGGGCGCCCGCCGAAGTAGCCCATGTGACACCGCGTGCCTAAGGTGCCCCGCCGGAGTATCCCTGATACGGTGACCGTTCGCTCTTCGCGCCGCAGGACGCCGGCAGGACGGACACTCAGGATGACATGGAACAAGTTGCTGGCGGCTACGCTGGCTCTCGCGTGCTTTGGGACCACCCCGGTCTCGGCCCAGACCACCTTGGTCGGTGACCTCGGAGGCGCCGCGGGCTACGGCACCAACTGCATGTCGCCCAACGATGACGGCTCGTCCAACGCCATCAACATCAGCGACGCGTTCCCCGCGGGGCTGCAGTTCTTCACGCAGACGCACAGCCAGATCTTCGTGAACACCAACGGCAACATCACGTTCGGTGCGGCGCTCCCCCAGTACTCGCCCAACGCCTTCCCGGTGGCCGACCGCCCCATGATCGCGCCGTACTGGGCCGACGTGGACATCCGCACCATCCGCACGCCCTCGTGCACCAGCATCTCGTCTTCGACGTGCAACAGCAACAGCAACAGCGGACGCCGCTGCGAGCAGCCCTTCTTCACGGGCGCCCCCGGCAACGGCACATGTCTGAACCCCGTGGACAACGGCGTGTGGTGGCACACCGAGCCGGGCCGCATCGTGGTCACGTGGGACCAGGTCAACTACTTCTTCTGTCGCGATGATCACAAGATGAGCTTCCAGCTCATCCTCAGCGAGCCCGAGGGCTGCTCCACCGCCGGCGACTTCGACGTCGAGTTTCGCTTCGAGACCTGCGGCTGGAACACGGGCGTCGCCAGCGGGGGCGGTGCCGATGGTCTGCCGCGCCGCCGCTTGTGCAACGCCGGCGAAGCACCCAACAACAACCTGAGCTTCAGCTGCAGCGAGGCCACCACGGGCTGCTGCGCCCAGCCCGCGCAGGCGGGCTTCGACGCGGGCAACACGGTGGACTTCGTGGAGATCATGGGCTCGCGCACCGCCACCATCCACAACACCATGTGCCAGCAGTCCAACGTGGGCGAGGCCGGCGTGTGGCGCTTCCAGATCCGCGCTGGCGTGGTGCAGTGCCCGAACGCCGGCCAGCCCTGCGACACCGGCATGGAGGGCATCTGCTCCCAGGGCATCGTGTCGTGCGTGGGCGTGCAGGCCGAGGAGTGCAACCCCGTGCTCACCGCCTCGCCGGACCTGTGCGACGCGCTCGACAACGACTGCGACGGCTCCGTGGACGAGAACACCATGACGCAGCGCCCGTGCGAGCCCGGCCTGGTCTGTGACCGTGGCCAGTGCGTGGGTGACTGCGGCGAGTTCGGCTGTCCCGGCGCCCAGCTGTGCACGGACGACGGTCTGTGTGTGGACCCGGGCTGTCAGACGGTCATGTGCCCGGACGGCCAGCGCTGCGTGGGCGGCGGCTGCGTCAACGCTTGTACCGGGGTGGTCTGCCCCTTCGGTCAGTCGTGCTTCTCGGGCGTCTGCGTGGACGTCTGTGACACGGTGGTGTGCGACGCCGAGTGCCAGGTGTGCGACGCAGGGGCGTGCCAGACGCGCTGCGACCTCACACCCTGCGGCGCCGGCGAGACGTGCCTCGCGGACGGTCGCTGCGTGGTGGATGCGTGCGCCAGCGTCACGTGCAACACCGGCACCCACTGCGATGCTGGGGCGTGCGTGGACGACTGTCAGGGCGCGAGCTGCCCCGGCAGCCAGGTGTGCATGGCCGGCGAGTGCGTGCCGGACACCAGCGGCGGCGGTGACATGGGCACCGGTGGTGTCGACATGGGCACCAGCGGCGGCGACAGCGGCACCGGCACCGGCGACAGCGGCACCATCGCGGACGGCGGCAACGCGGATGGCGGTGGGCGCGTCCCGCCCAGCTCCTCGGGCTGTGGCTGCAGCGTCCCGGACCGCGCAGGGGAGCCCCACGCGGCGGGTGCGCTGATGCTACTCTTCGGTGTGCTCTGGCGCCGCGGTCGGCGTCGGGAAGCTCGTCGAAAGGGCTGAGTCTGCGCCACGTCCATTCCCCCGCTGCGGCTCTCGGGCTCGCGCTCGCCGTCCTCGTAACGGTGGCGACGGGGGCGGGGGCCATGACGGGTTGCGTGGTGGAGGCGCCGCCTCCTCCGGGCGCGGCGCCGGACCTCGGGACGGACAACGGCCTCGTCGTGGACCCGAACGCCTGCGAGGTGGTCTCGGTCGAGGCCACGCGCGAGGCGCCCTCGGTGCTGGTGCTGCTGGACCGCTCGGGCAGCATGTACGTGCCCCCGCTCGACCGCTGGACGCCCGCCGTGTCGGCCATCAATCAGGTGGTGAGCACGCACGAGGGCGGCATCGCCTTTGGGCTCGGCATCTTCGGTGAGGGCTATGGCTGCGGCAGCGGGCGCGTGCGCATACCCCCCGGGCCGGGCACGGCCGCGGACATCGCCAGCCAGCTGAGCGGCGACCCGGCCATGGTGACGGGGGGCGGGACCCCCACGGCCGCCATGCTGGAGCTCGCCGCGCGGTACTACGCCACCCGCGGCGGCGACGGCCCGCGTTACGTGGTGCTGGTCACGGACGGCGCCCCCAACTGCAACGCGCTCCAGTCCGGGCGCACGCGCTGCATCTGCACCCTCACGGACTGCGAGAGCACGCCCAGCCCCTGGCTGGGTTGCCTGGACGACCGCAACACCATCGACGCGGTGGGAGCCCTGGCCGCTGCGGGCATCCCCACCTGGGTCATCGGCTACGACACGCCCGAGCTGGCCAACACGCTCGATGCGATGGCGCTCGCCGGGGGCACCGGGCGGAGCACCTACATCCCCGTGGAAGATCAGGCCACGCTCTCGGCGGCCCTCGACGGCATCGCCGCCGAGCTGGTCAGCTGCGCGTTCACGCTGTCGGCGGCTCCTGGCGACCCATCCTACGTGCGCGTCCTGCTAGACGGCGCCGCGGTGCCGCATGGCTCGCAGATGCCGGCGAGCGGGAGCCTCGACCCCGCCATCACCGGCACGTTCGTCATCGAGGGTGGCAACCGCGTCCGCCTCGAGGGCGCCGCCTGCGAGCGCCTCCAAGACGGCCAGCCCCACGACCTCACCATCACGCGGGAGTGCGAGCCCGTCATCTTCGAGTAGGCTGCGACCATGCCGAGCCTCAAATGGATCGCCGACGCCGGCCGCCCCCGCAGCTTCCCGGTCTACAAGAAGATCACCACCATCGGGCGCGGGGTGGGCAACGACATCTGCGTGGACCACGCGTCCGTGTCCGACTTCCACGCGCAGATCGTGTTCGACGGGCGCGATTTCGGGGTGGCGACCATCCACGGGCCAGAGGTGGGCGTCAACGGCAAGGGCAAGCGCAAGTCCAAGATCTTCCACGGCGACCGCCTGCGCATCGGCGACCTCGAGTTCGTGTTCTCGCTGTACGACGAGGTGGCCGACGTGGCCGACGACGAGGACCGCGCGGCGGAGCTCGCCGGCATGCGCAAGCTCAGCGAGTTCAATCGCCTCTTGCTGGGCATTCGCTCCGTGTCCGAGCAGATGAAGGCCCTGCTGGACGCGGTCATCGACGTCACGCATGCGGACAAGGGCTTCGTGCTCCTGATCCGCGACGGCGCGGTGGAAGTGGCCGCGGCGCGCGACGTGCACAGCGACGACCTGCCCGAGGGCGTGCGGCACCTGTCGGACAGCATCCTGCAGCGCTGCATCGAGACGCGTCAGCCCGTCATCGTGAGCGACGCGCTGCACGACGAGTCGTTCAAGGCGAGCGAGAGCGTCATGAACCTGAAGCTCTGCTCGGTCATGGTGGCGCCGCTCATGGCCCAGGGGCAGATGCTGGGGCTCATCTACGTGGGCAACGACAACGTGGTGAACCTGTTCGAGGCGTCCAGCCTGGACGTCATGAGCATCTTCGCGGGCCAGGCCTCGCTCATCCTGCAGAACGCCATCCTGCTGGACGAGCTCACCACCGACAAGGCGCGCATGGAGGAGGCGCTCGGCGGCGGGCGCTTCGGCGACGTCATCGGCAGCTGCGCCAGCCTGCGCGAGGTCTACAAGCGCGTGGACAAGGTGGCGCGCACGGACATCAACGTGCTCATCACGGGCGAGACGGGCACCGGCAAGGAGCTGGTGGCGCGTGAGCTGCACCAGCGCTCGTCACGGGCCAACGGGCCCTTCGTGGTGGTCAACTGCGGGGCCATCCCCGAGAACCTCATGGAGTCCGAGTTCTTCGGGCACGTGCGCGGCGCGTTCACGGGCGCGGTCCAGACCCGCATCGGCAAGTTCCAGGCGGCGCAGGGGGGCACGCTGTTCCTCGACGAGATCGGCGAGATGCCGCTCGGGCTGCAGGTCAAGCTGCTGCGCGTGCTGCAAGAGCGCGTGGTCATGAAGGTGGGCGACACCAAGACCGAGCCGGTGGACATCCGCATCCTGGCGGCCACCAACCGCGACCTCGAGGCGGAGATCGCGGGCGGCACCTTCCGCGAGGACCTCTACTACCGCCTGAACGTGGTCAACCTGCACCTGCCGCCGCTGCGCGAGCGGGGCGACGACGTGATCACGCTCGCGAAGGTCATGCTGGACCGCTACGCCAAGGAGTTCGGCGCCAAGGTCACCGGGTTCACCCCTGGGGCTGTCGCCGCCATGCGCCGCTACGAGTGGCCCGGCAACGTGCGGCAGCTGGAGAACCGCCTCAAGAAGGCGCTGGTGCTGGCGGACACCACGCTGCTGGGGGCCGACGACCTCGATTTGGGTGAAGACGCGCTCGAGGTCATCCTGCCGCTCACCGAGGCGCGCGAGCAGTTCACCCGGCAGTACATCCTCGAGACGCTGGAGCGCAACGGCGGCAACCGCACGCAGACGGCCCGCGACCTCGGGGTCGATCCACGCACCATCTTTCGCTACCTTGAGCGCGAACCGGACGCTCCGGGTCCGGCTTGACGCAGACGGCGGAGCGGACCCTGACATCCGTGTCAGCCTCACCACCGCGCGCCATGACGAAAATGTCCGAGATTTTGCTGCCAACTCGCCCAAAGACGCCTGAATTCAGGGGCGGCACGTGGATTGCAAAGTTGGCCTCTCGGATGCTCACGCTCACGTCCAGCCTGGCCCTCACGGGATGCCTCGCCTTCGACAAGGTGGAGCTGCCGGAGATCCCGGACTACCCGCCCTCGGTGCTGGACGACATGCGCACGCCCTACCCGTCGACCGGCATCATCGAGCTCGACTTCCCCGAGGACGACGACCAAGACCCGCTGCCGCTCATGGTGGTCATTCGCGACCCGAACATCTCGCAGACGTTGAGCTATCGCGTCTTCGTGGACGGCAACCCCAACGAGCCTGGCTTGCGCGTGGCCGAGGACGTGCCGCCGACCATGCCCACCCGCGAGCTGGAGCGTCCGGTGACGGTGAACGTCCCGTTGGCCCGCTTGAGGCCCAACGGCTGCCACCGTGTGGAGCTGATCGTGTCCGGCGGCTTCGGCACCGGCGTGGATCCGCGCGCCCCCGAGCTCACCAACGACTTCGCGAGCATGGTCTGGTGGGTGCGCAGCAGCGACGGCTCCATCACCAGCATCGACCTCGAGGCTTGCCCCGCGGCGCTCGTCCCGGTGCAGCGGAACCCGAATCCCACATGAGCCGGCAGCGTGCAGCACTCGGGCGGCGGCCCTTCGCCGCTGGCATGCGCTTCGGTCGCCTCCGGGCGCTGGGGCTCTTGGCCGGCTCGAGCCTGCTGGGTGTGGCTGGGTGTGGATTCGACGCCTACACCACGGCGGATGCACCGCAGAACGCGTGCACCCTGGTGGAAGACTGCCTGGCCGGCACCTGCGTGGACGGCCTGTGCGTGGAGCCCGCGCCCGAGGCCCTGCGCGTGTTCGTGGAGGTCGAGCCGCTCGAGAACGCCGACCGCACGCTGCCCCACCGCTGGCGCTTCACCCCCGAAGTGGTGGTCGGCCCCGGCGTGCAAGACCTCACGCTGCCACCGGGCGTCGAGGTGGTCGGCCAAGTCCGCGTGGGCGGTCTCTCAGTGCCCGCGGACATCGCCTTCACGCGCATCCAAGAGGTGCCGGTGGGCATGGAAGAGGCGCTGCGCACGCGCACCTACGCCGAGCCCACCAACGTGGACGTGAACGGCACCAGCTTCGCGGCCGACTTCGCGTCGGTGCTCGGAGGTGGTGGCGTCTACGACGTGACCATCTCCCCCACCACGGCGCCCTTCGCCTCACTGGACGAACTACTGCCGCCCACCACGGCCAACCGCGTGGTCCCGCCGCTCTTGCTGCGCAACGTGGCGCTGCCCACCAGCGTGGCCCGCTGGGAGCTGCAGGTGGACATCGCCGACTTCGCGACGCCGTGCGACGCGAACGTGCGGGTGGGCTGCACGTTGAGCGGCGAGATCATCCGGGCGAGTGACCTCGGCGTGGAAGAGTTCGAGACCGGCCTGCAGGTGCGCGCCGTGGAGCGTTCGAGCGGGCGCGTCGTGTCGTCGCTGGGCGTCACCGAGGACGGCCTCTTCGCGGTCGCCGTAGCGCCGGACACGGGCCCGTATGCCCTGCGCATCAGCGCCGGCACCGACCGCCCGCTGTTCCCCGAGGTCACTACCGACGTGGTCTACGACGACACCGGCGCGCTGCGCGTGGAGGTGCCCGCGTTCGTCCCCGTGGTGTACTCCGGCACGGTGGAGACGGCCGAGGGCGTGCCGCTGGCCGACGCTCAGGTGCAGTTCAGCGCCGTGGGCCTGGTCAGCGCGGACAGTGGGTTCGAGGCCAGCCTGCAGCGCACGGTGGTCACCGGCAGCGGTGACGCCGCGGGCCAGTTCGAGCTGTCCCTGGTGCCAGGCGTCTACGACGTGATCGTCACCCCGGCTGCGGCCCCCACCGCGGACCCGCGCGACGAGCCCGGCATCCTCGCGCAGCGCGTCACCCTGGGCGACGGGGTGCGAGAGGTGCGGGGGCAGGTGCTGGTCGTGCCGCGTCGCGCCAGCTTCGGCGCGCAGGTCTGGACGCCCGCCGGTGAGACGCTGCCCGTCGCCGTGGAGGCGAGCCCGCTGCGCCGCGAGGGCGCGCAGGGCTTGGTCTCCCGCTACAACCGCTCGGCCACCACCAGCGCAGGCCCGTCGGGCTGGTTCGACCTGCGCTTGGACCTCGGGCTCTACGACATCGTGGCGCAACCTCCCGCCGAGGGGGGCTTCCCGTGGGTGGTCTTTCCAGGCGTCAGCGTGGCCATCCCGGGCAGCACCAGCGCGCGCATGGTGGACATCGGCATGCCCGTGCCGCGCAGCGGCGTGGTGCGCGGAAGCGATGGTACGCCGCTCGCGGGTGCTCGCGTGACGGCCTACGTCATCGTGGACGACCCCGAGGGTGAGCGCGCCCTGCGCGTGGCCACCACCCTCAGCGACGCCGACGGCAACTACCGCTTGCTGCTGCCGAGCCGCCTCGAGCCCACCCGCTGAGAGGCGCCGAAAATCGTCCGGGCGCGGCTTACGTCCTCGCGCCAGGGCTCGAAATGCATGAGCATTCCTTCGCCCTGTCGCTGCGGGCGCGCTCGCGCTCGAACGATTTTGGGCGCCTCTCGAGGCGCCTCTCAGCGGGTGCTCAGTGGATGTCGAACACGGAGAGCGCTTGGCTCGCGATGGGCACGAACTGCGGGTCGCGGCCCAGCGAGAAGCCGAGCGCGATGGGCACTTCGTAGCGGTCGATCTGGAACTCCCAGACCACGGTGGCCGTGCCGGTGGTGCCCAGGGTCGAGCACGCGTCGCGCGCCGGGCGGCTGTTGCGCGCGGTGATGTTGCGGCGGTTGGTGACCAGCTGCAGGCGGTCGCACGCGAGCAAGCGCGCCAGGTCCGAGCGCTCTGACGAGAGCCCACGCTCGAACGAGCGCTGCGCGTCGCTGACGTCGCCCTCGGCGTCGCCGACCGCGTCCTCGGCGGCTTCGAAGGCATCCTCGGCGGCGGAGATGGCGGCCTCGTCGCCGCCGCTCTGTGCGGTGGCCAGCGTCCCGCGCGCCGCCTCGAGCGCCGAGGTGGCCGACAGCAGCGCCGCCTGGGCCGTGGACACCGCAGACTGCAGGCGCGCCTCGATGGCCGCCGTGTTGATGGTGATGGTGGTGGCCAGGCGCACCAGGCGCTCGCCCTTGGTCTCGATCTGCGCCTGGGTGTAGTGCGTCATGCTCAGCTCGGTGGAGACCATGCTCCACTCGTTGCGCGTGACGTTCACCGTGGGGGTCTGCGCCGGCAGGTCGGTGCGCTGGGCCGTGTGCGCGCTGATGCCCCACGACGCGAGGTGGTCGCGCTTGGCCGCGCCGCCGTCGCTGTAGGTCACCCAGTTGCCGCTCGCGTAGCCGGTGGTGCCGTCGGGCAGCTGCACCTGCTGCATGACCATGGCGGCGCCGGGGAGCGACACGGGCACCGGTACGCGCACGCCCGCGCCCATCTCGTAGGCCGCGGTGGCCACCACGTAGAAGTTGCCGGAGATGGCCTGCGGCTGGACCTCCAGCAGCGAGATGGAGCCGCAGCGGGCGCGCATGGTGAAGCGCACGCGCTCGCCCGGGCGCCAGAAGTACTCCTCGCCGGTGTCTTCGCGCCAGACGTTGCCCGGCCCGTCGCTCACGCGGCGGCCCACGATGATGTGGTTGTCGCTGTTGCGGTAGGGCAGGCAGTCGCGCCCACCGCGCGCGCCCTGGATGCGGATGTCGCTGTCGAAGATGGGCATGAACAACAGACGGTCGGTCACGTTGGTGACCTCCACCTGCATGGCTACCTGGTAGCCCTCGTCGCGCACCCAGTCACGCTCGTTGGTGGTGTCGGCCACCAGCGGCGGCATGGGCGTGCCGCGCGACTCGGGGTGGTAGAGCTGCACGCTGCGGATCTGCACCTCCACGCCCGTAGCCTCGGGCGGCGGCTCGTTGGCGGCGGCCGGATCCGCGCCGGGAACGGCAGCCGGGGGCGGGGTCCCGGGCGGACGCGCTGGCGGCACCCCGGGCACGGGCGGCAGCGCGGGCGCGATGGCCGGCACGGGTGGCGTGGGCGCAGGCGCGGCTTCCTCGTCCCCACCGCAACCCAACATCTGCGCGCCAATCAGCAGCGCGAGGAGAGATCTCGTCGACGTACGCAACATGCTCGCTTCTTTCTTGCGACCCACCGCCGCGACCCCGTGCCACGGCCCACACCGCGTCAGGCGGCTCGCCGGCATCATACGCGCGCCTCGGAGTTTTCTCCTACATGTTGTGCGCGCGGTGGTGGCCGTCGGGGGGTGATCGATCGGAGGGGGACGGGCACCCTGGTCTGCGGGTGCGCTCGCGCTGGCGCTCGCTCTGATACCTCCCTGAAAACGGCACTTCGCGCTGCGCGCTGCGTTTGTTTTCTGGGGCCCATCAAGCCCCGCTGCCCAGGGCGCCCGTCCCCCTCCACGGTGGCGCCTGGACCGGCCCAACCGTGCGGGCAACACGGAGCGCTCCCCTCGGCCTGGGGGCTCGACTGGCTCCTCCGGAGCGCCCCGACCGGACCTCCCGTGCACGGCTGGCATGCCATCAGGACGCAACGCGAACAACGCGTGGCGACTCGCATCGGGATGCTCGGCGAAGCTATCCGGCGTCGCGGTCGCTGCCGGCGGGGAGGCGGGGCTGCACTTCGTCGCGCTCTTCGGCGTCGCCGGACTGCTCTTCGAGGGCGCTCTCGATGACCTTGGTGGCGAGGTCGTCGAGGTGGGCGCGCAGCTCCGCGCTGGCGCGCTGGTAGTGCGGCCAGAGCGTCTCGTCCATGAAGGAGCGCGGCACCCGCGCCATGACGGTGGTGCGGCGCTGTCCCTTGTAGCGGTAGGGCTTGAGCTCGTAGCGCCGCAGGAGCGCCAGCAAGAGCCGCTTGCTCCACATGTCCTGCGTGGTGAGCCGGTACTCCACGGGCGGCGCTTGCTGCTCCAGCAGGTGCAGCCGCGCGCGGATGCGGTCGCGTGCGTTGCCCGCGGCGGCGGCCTCACCGGGCGTGGTGGCGCCGGCGATCAGGTTCTCGAGGTCGCGCAGCTTCTCGAGGAGGCGAGCTTCATCCATGGGCGCGTCCCTATGCCGCGGTGGGCTTCGGAGGCACGCCGAACAGCTCCTCGATGGCCTCGGCGAAGTATAGGCTGCTGCGCACGCCCACGATGGTCTCCACCACCTTGCCGTCTCGCATGAAGAGCACCGTCGGCGTGGCGCGCACGCCCAGCTCGGCCGACGCGCGCGGCGCGGCTTGCGTGCCCATCTCGCAGATCTTCACGCGCCCAGCGTAGCGGCCCGCGAGCTCCATGAAGACCGGCTCGAGGTGCTTGCACGGCGCACACCCAGCGGACCAGATGTCGATCAGCACCGGCAGCTCGGCCTGGTTCACCTCGGCGGCGAAGTTGGCGTCGGTGAGCGAGACGGGAGGCTGCTTGGGAGCGCCGCGAAGAAAGGAGAGAAGACCCATACGGAGGCGCTGCATAGCACGAGCGCGGGCGGAGACGGAGACCAAGGGGATCGGCGCCTGCTACAGCGCATGATAGAAGGCGAGACCCCGCACGGATATGGCTCAGTTCTTCATGACCCCCGATGAGTTCTCCGAGTGGCTCGGAGGAGTGACCCGAGCTGGAGTCCGAACGCTTCGTCGTCGCGCTGGCGTCTTCGAAGACCTCATCGTTCCGCTCGACGATGCTGATATCCGTTGCGTGTTCGTGGCAGCGGGGGTCGATGGGATTCCCCCGGAGCAGCTGGAATTTCTGCCTGGTGCAGACTGGGTGACGATCACGCCTCCTCGTTTGGTGGGCAACCAGCTGCTCATGGCGGAGATTGCGCCTGGACGAAAGGACGCCGGCCGACGCCTCTATGCCACGCTCCGCCGTTCCCTCCGTACCCGTGCTCCCCTCGCGACGCGCGCCACCAACGTCGTCAGCCAAGGCTCCATGGTCTACAACGACGTTGGTTCAACGGAAGGCGCGAAGAGACTGGGGGACTCCGGATTCGAGCTGCGCCAGGAGGGGGTGCTCAACATCCGCTACCATCCAGAGCCGCGGAGCTGAACGCAGGTTGGAGGGAGCGAGACCAAATTAGGTCTCCTTCTCCCTCCCCCATGCGTCGCCCCGCGGTCACCCGTCTAGACGAGCGTCCACGGCCCGGGTGGTCAGGCGGGATCACGCGTCTCGGTCGCCCGGGGCGGGCCAGTTGCGGCCGATGGCGCTCCAGTCGGGGTCGCGGGGGTCGAGGCCCAGCGCTTCGATGTAGTGGTCCTCCACGATCAGGAACTGCTTGCGGTAGGGCAGCAGGAAGCCACCGTGCTCGGCGCGGATGGTGCTGGCTTCGTCGTAGGACGCCGACCAGATGTTCCAGTAGGCCCCGCCCAGGTCGCGGTGCATGAGGGTGCCGAGGTCGGGCTTGGTGGCGAGCGTGGCGAGCGCTTCGCCGCTCAGCACGGCCTTCGTGTGGGGCCAGGTGGCAAAGCCCAGCGCCTTGGCCAACGCCGTGAGGCAGTGCTTCCTCTGGAGTGTGGCGCTCAGCTCGGCGTCGCCGAGGGCACGCAGCTCGGGCAGCTGGCGCAGGGCGGCGAGGGCAACGGGGTCAGCTTCGGTGGCGCGCTTGTGCAGCAGGCGCGCGCGATGTTTGACGTTCTCGACCGGTTCCATGACGAACTCCTCATCGGTGGCTCTCGCTTCCCGCTCCTTGAGAGGCGATGGTTTCGACACGGTGTAGGACCGGGAAACAGATGCGGAGGGTGATGAGACTTTCGGCGGGAGAGGCGCCCCTCAGCGCCCGAGCGGCAACCATGTGGCGCAGTTCGCACAGGCGCAAGACCCCCCGTTGCGAGGCAGAAGTTCTACTTCACCACGTTCGCCTGGTGGAGTGCCTCGAGCCTCTCCTTGGCGCTCACGAGGCGTTTGCCCATGTTCCAGCGGAAGATGTGGGCCAGCGCGGCGTCGCCGTGGGCGCCGAGGAGGCGGGTGCGGAGCGCCATGCTGTAGCGGAAGGTCACCTCGGTGTGATCGCGGGGGAGCTCCTTGTAGATCCAGGAGCCCGCGAACGCGCCGAACATGGAGGGCCCGTAGGTCATTTTCACGGCCACGCGCTCGAAGGGCTTGAACGAGACGTACTCGGTCTCCATGGCGCGTCCGGCGTGGTCCACGCACAGCGCGCGCACACCGACGGCCGACGAGGTCGCGCCGCCCACCAGCTCGGCCTTCGACAGGAAGGCGTCCCACTCGAGGCGCCGAGCGTAGTCCTGCATGATCGTGAAGAGCCACGGGCGTGGGGCGGCGATCTCGATGGAGCGGGAGAAGGTCTTCATGACGGTTCGGTGCGGCTCGCACAGGGAGTATCGCTTGCCGTGGTCGCAGTGGCATCCTCGGAGGCGATGAACGCCCTCACTCGTGAGCTGTTCACGGCTGCTCGGTGTGCCGACCACGCAGCGGTGGAGCGCCTGCTCCTGGACCCGCGCGTGGACCTGCTGGCGCGCGATGAGCGCGGCCGAAGCGCGAGCGAGTGCGTGTCGGTGGGCAACGTGTCGATGGACCCCGAAGACGTTGCCGCGCTGCACGGCCTGGCCCGCACCCTCGAGAACGCCACGGAGCGTGTGCGGCGCGTTCAGGTGCTGGGCGCTGTGAGCGACGAGCTCGAGCGCCAGGTGCGAGCGCTGGTGGCGCGTGTGGCGCCCTCGCCCGTGGACAACGGCGGCGGCGCGCTCTCCGTGACTTGCTCCCGTGGGCCCGACACGGGCGCACCGGAGGCCGTCTGGCGTCTGGTGATCGCGGGCGAGTACCGCGGCGCGCTGCCTTCGGCCGACCCCCCCTGGGCGCTCGACGCGGAGCTGCGAGTGGTGCTGGACGAGCACACCGGGCTGCGCGAGCTCGCGCGCGTGCGCTGGGTCACGACCTGACGCGCGCGGAGCTCGCGCTGGCGAGACCCGCACGACCTCGTCGCCCGTGGAGCGCCGTCAGCGGACTGTCTCGAAGTCTGCGCCTCCACCGAGCTGCGCGTTCAGGAACGAGAGCAGGCCCGGCGTGTCCGTCAGCGCCGTCACGGACAGTGCGCCGTGGCGTGTGCCCTCGTAGAAGAACTGCCGGTGCGCGCCCGGGCCGGATGGCCCCTCGCTCGTCTCGCTCCAGCCCACGTAGTCCACCAGCCCATCGGCGAGGAAGCTGGCGGACGGGATGCGGAAGCGCGCGATCAGCGTGTAGAGCGCCTTCACCGTCACGTCGTCGTAGGTGCAGATCAGGGACGAGCGCAGCTCCGGATACAGCTCGTGGAGCGTGGCGAAGGCCGTGTGCAGGCCCTCGGTCTCGCAGCGCGGGCACCACGTGAAGAGCGACTCGGCCAGCTCCCACTGGCTCGCGATGTGCCCCTGGCCAGCCTCGTTGAGGTAGGGGGCACGCAGCAGGGGCCCCGCGTCGTTGATCAGGAAGGGCAGCGGCGCGTCCGTGGTGGCGAAGGCGCTCGCGAAGAGGTGGTAGTTGCCGGTCACGCCCACGCCGCCCGCGCTGAAGCCCGCGAACGTGATGCGCGTGGCGTCCTCGAAGGCCGGCACGGCGCGCGGGATGACCTGCATGAGGTTCGCGCGCCCACGCTGGTGGATGGTGCCCAGGCGCGGGTGCTCCACCAGCGCGTCGGCCAGGTGGAAGTCTCCCGTGCAGTGCGGCACCACGATGAAGTTCGCGTCGCGGAACGGGTTCTCGGCGGCGTCGCGGTCGAAGAGGCCCGCATCGGGGCTGGACATGCTGTGCAACCACGCGAGCGGATCGTCCCCGAGCCCCACGAGGTTCTCGTCGAGGAGCCCACAGCTGGCCTCGTCGTAGCAGATGCCACCGCCCATCAGGAAGAACACCAGCTCGCGGCTGCGCGAGGTGAAGTTCAGGAACACGCCCGCCGCGCTGCCATCGCCGCACACCATCCCGTCGATGGGCACGTACTGCCAACTCTCCTCCTGGGCCTCGCTCACGGCGAAGGGCTCGCCTGCCACGAAGCCCGCGCTGCCCCACGGGTTGGGCGGAGCGTCGTCGTCGCCGCACCCCACGAGTGAGATCAGCGCGAACACGAGCACGAGCAGACGGGACATTCGGGTGAGCATCCTCCGATTCTGCCTGCCAGTCAGGGTGTCCACCTGTGGAGGTCGGACAGTCTCTAGTCATTTCAGGCCAAGGTGAGCTCGGTAGCCGAGCCGGGGCTGGAGAGCTCCGACGGGTGGCGGTTAAGGTCCGTTTAAGATCGGTGACCGCCACCGTCTGGTACATGTCACGTCAACCGCAAGTGCCCAATCGGGGGGCAGAAGAACGAGGTCGTATGATGGGGAAGCATGTTGTGATTGGCGCTCTCGTTGCCTTGGCACTCACAGCCTCGGGCTGTGGCGGCGGTGATGCGGACGCTCCTCCGCCCGGGGCCGCTGCCGGGGCGGCTCCCGCTGTGCCCGCGCCTCCTGCGCCACCGGCCGTCACTGTCGCGAGCTGCACCACGACCACCGCGGCGGGCACGCTGTGCGACGAGTTCAATCAAGCGCAGTACGCGAGCTTGGGCGCGGCAGGTGTCTTGGCCATCTGCACGCGCGAAGTCTCGAACGTGGTCCGCACCAACGTCCCCTGCTCGCCGTTCGATCAACTCGGGTCCTGCATCTTCCGAGACCACGTCATGTATGGCTACCGGGGCGGAGCCGCCCGTGAGAGCGACTACCGGGCGGTGTGCGGCACCATGACCGGTCGCTACATGGCGGGGGGGCAGATGGGTGAGCCTGGTCCCGACGCGGTTCATCCCGACGCGAACACCGCGCTGGCGGTGGACCAAGCGGTCCTCTATCTCTGCCCGGATGGATGCACCGCGACCCGCATCGCCCGTGTCGTGGATCTCCTGCCGGATGGGCGCGTGACCGTGGAGGACCAGGGTGAGCGGGCCACTGTGACGCGCGATCGCATCTGGGTGGGCAGCTACACCGCTCTCCCCAACGGACTCGGCAACAACGAGGCCGATGACTTTCCCACCATCACCGACGCACCACTCCCGGCAGGGACCGAGGTGTGGGCCAAGGACACCTGGTGGTATCGGGGTGTCGTCGTGGAAGACACCGGTGCTGACCGCCTGCGCGTCGATCTCTACGGCTACGTCAGCGGTCCTCAGGAAGTCACGCGCCGCAACGTTCGCCTTCATCGCTGAAGCCGCGACCTCTCACCCCAGGATGTCGGCCCAGCGCAGCGTCCCAACGCGCGTCGGGGGAACCGGCGCGCCCACGGCCGCCGCGAACACCTCGAGCATGTCGTAGAGCACCTGCGCCGTGCCGCCGAACACCACGCGCGGCGCGCCGATGTCGAAGATAGGGCACACGTACTCCTGCCCGTTCAGGTCCCAGGGGATGCCCTCGATGAACGGCGCGTCGAGCCAGCGGTACAGGTCCAGCCGATGCACCGCGGCCACCTCCGCCGCGTTGGGCGTGAAGTCGTCGTGCGCCAAGAGCGCCACCGTGGGGTGCAGGCGGTAGTCCGACGTGTAGAGCGGGTAGCTCGAGAGCGTGCCCAGCACCCGTGGGTCCTCGATGCCGAGCTCCTCGCGGGCCTCGCGCAGGGCCGTGGCGGTCAGGTCCACGTCCGCACCATCCTTCCGACCACCTGGGAGCGAGATCTCGCCGGGGTGCTCCCGCATGGTGGTGGGGCGCTGCTGCAGGATCACGTCGGCCCGCTCGCCATGGAGGTGCAGCGGCACCAGCACGCCGGCGGGGAGGTGGTTGGTGCGCCCGGGCAGCGCGGGGAAGTGCACACGCTCGCGCCGCAGCAAGACGTCTTCGATGGCCTGGGTGAGGCTGGGTCGCGCGGGTCTTGCAGGCACCTGACGGTTGTCTTACACCGGCGCGCATGGCGAAGCGAGCGCGCGCGTACTGGCTGATGAAGACCGAACCGGAGGCCTTCTCCATCGAGGACCTCGAGCGCAAGCAGCGCGAGGCCTGGGACGGGGTGCGCAACTACATGGCGCGCAACTACATGCGCGACATGCAGAAGGGCGACCTGGTGCTCTTCTATCACAGCAACGCGGCGCCTCCGGGGGTGGCGGGCATCTCCGAGATCGTGGCCGAGGCCTATGCGGACCCCACGCAGTTCGACCCGAAGAGCAAGTACTACGACCCCAAGAGCCCGCCCACGAACCCGCGCTGGTCGCTGGTGGACGTGGGCTTCATCGAGCGCTTCGCAGAGCTCCTGCCGCTGGACGTGCTGAAGGCGGAGCCCTCGCTGACCGACATGGTGGTCGTTCAGAAGGGCAGCCGCCTCAGTGTTCAGCCGGTGACGAAGGAGCAGTTCAAGACGGTGCTGGCGATGGCCAAGGCCAAGACCAAGGTCCGCTGAGCGGGCCGCGCGTCAGTTGGTGGCCAGCATGAAGGGGTAGGTCACGGCGACCATGCCGCCGCCCTCGGGGGCCGGGAAGGTCCAGCGGCGCACCGCACTGGCGACGCAGCTGTCGACGCGGGCGGCGCCCAGGCTGGAGCCCGCCACGGTGGCGGCCGACACCGAGCCGGTGGGCCCAATCACGAAGCGTACGGAGACGGTGCCGCTGATGTCGGGCTGGCTGATCAGGCCCTGCTCGTAGCAGTGACGCACCTCACCGAGGCGGCGGCGCACCACGCGGCGGATCGCGTCGGCGGAGAGTGCGCTGGTGGACACCGTGGGAGGCAGCGGGCGAGCTTCGGGGCGACCTGGCTCGCGGGGGCCGAGCTCCCCGCCCGGCGTACCTTCGCCCGAGCCGCCCGTGCAGCGTGGCCCGCGGCAGTTGCCGTGCGTGCCGATGCGGCCGGTGCCGATCAAGCCCGCCACCTGGCCATAGTTGCCGCCGCGCCCGGTGCCGGAGAGGCCCAGCCCGCCGAGGCCGAAGTTCTGGCCCGCTTGTGCGCCGGTCAGCGCGCCGAGCGCCGCCACATCACCCGAGCCCACGGCTTGGTCGGCGCCGAAGGGCGAGGTGGGCATGTTGAAGCTGTTGGCCAGCGCGGCCAGCGCGCCGATCGCACCTGCCGTCGCGGCGAGCTCACGCTGCGTGTCACGCGACACCTGCACGTCCTCGGGGTCGGCCTCCCCCGGGATCTCGAAGCGGTTGTCCGTGCGCTCCGCCGTCTCGTCGCCCATCTCGCCAGCCTCACCCGGCGCCGGCGCCGACTCCTCGCCGCTGCCGTCGTCCGACGTGGTCTCTTCGGGGACGGGGACCTCGGTCTCGGGCGGCGTGATGATGAACTGCGCGAGCCGCGAGTTGGGGTCCAGCACGTCGCTGTTCAGGCCCGCCACCGAGGGCGGCGAGAAGTACATGGCGCCCAGCAGCACGCCCACCATGGCCAGCACGCCCGCCGCGTAGGTGAGCGGCGCCCAGTCCCACGCGAGCCCGGCCGCCACCTTCTTGCCGGCGCGCACCGGCTTGGTCACGAAGGTGAAGCCCTTGTAGTGCATGGACACGGTGGCGCCCGCGGGCAGCACCAGCTGACGCGCGCCCGGCAGCTCCGCGCACGGCTCCAACATGATGCTCTCGATGGTGACGCGCTCGCCGTCGCGCAGCAGCTCACCCGTGGCGCCCTCGGGGAACACCAGGTGCGTGGCGCCGCCGCTCACCAGCGCGATGGGCATGCGCTGCGTGCCCAGCACCTCGGGCGAGATCAGGTAGTCCACCGTCTCGGTCTTGCTCTCGCTCTCGCCCACCCAGAAGCTGCGCGCGGGGCGCAGGTGGTCCACGTGCAGCACCGAGCGGCCCCACATCACCATCACCTCGAGGGCCTGGTCGGCGCTCTCCACCTCGTTGGCGTCCACGGGCGGGCCGCTGGCCGCGATGCCGTACACCAGCTTCTCGGGGTCGACGCCGCGCAGGTCGAGCTCGGCCTCCGCGGCGCGCGCCTTGCCGCTGGGCGCGAACGGGTTCGGCAGCGAGGTCTTCGCGGCCTGGCCAAAGGGGTTGGCGCTCTTCGCGACGGGCGGCGGGGGCGCTGCGACGATGCGAGGGCGGGGAGGGGTGGTGGGCGTGGTGGGATTGGACACGGTAGCTACTCCAGTCAGCCGTCTCCGGCGTTGGTGGACCAGCACGTCGTGGCTGATCCGTTCTGGGAGTTCTGACAGCGGCCCTCGCCCAAGGTTCCGCGTCACCGTGATTTGTTCCGCGAAGCGACCCCGTCGATAAGCGAGGAGGTGAGCAACTCCGAGTTCGATGGACCGACAAGGAGGCTCATGGCACGCAAACGCCCCAGGCATGCGCAGGGCCCCGCATCTGGGCAGGGCCAGCCGCATGATGGTCTGATCCGCAGCGCGCTCGAGTCCCTCGACAACGTGCGCTCGGCGGTCGCAGCGGTGCTCCCCGCGAAGCTGTTGGCCCGTCTGGACCTGACGAGTCTGCGGCCTGCGCCCGCGCGCATCGTAGACACGTTGCTGCACGCACGGGAGAGCGATGCCCTGTGGGAGCTGCCCTTCCGTGGCCTCGACCAGTCGCTGTGGGTGCTCATCCCGGCCGAGGTACAGGCGAAGTCCGACGTGGACATGGCCCTGCGCACGCTGGGAGTGCAGGTCCGGCTCTGGGAGCAGCAGCGCCGGCTGGGCTTGCCGCTGACGGCCGTCGTCCCCCTCGTCATCAGCCACGGCGCGGACTGGCGCGCCCCCCGAACCATGCTCGAGCGCCTGAAGCTCCCGCCACACATCGAAGTGCTGGTGGCGCCCTTCATCCCGACGAGCACGTACCTGGTCGAAGACCTCGCACGCTACTCGCCTGAGGAGCTCGCGGCGCGAACGGAACTCAGCGTCTCGCTCCGCGCGGCCTACTTCATGCTCCAACGGAGTCGTGCTGCATCGGCCCTCGAAGAGGAGCTCCTGCTGATCGCCGACGACCTCCGCGCCCTCTCGCAGAATCCCGCCTTCCACCACTACCTCACCCTCCTCCTGCGCTACACTTTCCAGACCGCCAACGGTGACATGGACGCGGTGCACGCCCTTCTCCGCAGAACCCTCGATCCTTCCATGGAGAGCCAAATGGGAACCCTCGCCGAACAACTCATCCAACGCGGCCGCACCGAAGGAATCCGTGAGGGCCGCGCCGAGGGCATCCAGGAGGGTGTCCTGAACGGCCAACGCGAGGTGCTCGCGCGGCTGCTCGCGCTCAAGTTCGGCGTACTGCCCAGCGCTGCCCAGGAGCGCATCGCCTGCGCCACCCACGACCAACTCGCCGAGTACACCCTGCGCGTCCTGTCGGCCGAAACCCTCGACGCCGTCTTCGACTGACCCCCGGCCTCCGGCCTCGAAGGATGCTTGGCCATCGCGCGCGAAAGCGTGCTGGAGAAGGATGGCCTCCGGGTCGAGGGACTACTTCTCCGGAACCACCAAGCGCAGCTGTCGCTCGGCCACGCGAATGCGCACGCTCTGCCCCGACGCGAACTCCACGCGATCGCTCTCGATGCCATCGGCGAAGAGGGTTCCGCCTTCGCCCATCTCGCTCAGCAGGTCGAGCGTCTGGCCCGCGCCCACCACGCCGAAGTTCAGCGAGGTGCCCGTGGCCACGGACGGAAACGGCTCGCGCACGAACCACGCGAGGCTCGGCGTGGTGGGCTCGGGCAAGCCTTCCTTGATGCCGCGCTGCTCCGCGATGGAGCGCGCCCAGCCCGTGGCGCCCGTGCCCGTGGCGCAGATCAAGCCCGACGACGAGTGGCGCTCGCTCTTGCCGTCCACGGTGATCTGGTAGCGCGCCGACTGGTGCGTCTGGTGCCCCACGAAGATCTCGTTCAGCGCCAGCAGCCGCTGCCCATCCTCGCGCAGCGCTTCGGCCATGGTACGCGGGCGAATCGCGAAGCTCCCCTCGCCGCTGGCCGCGAAGTCCAGCAGCGCCGCGGTGGCGTCGGGCGGGAAGCGGCACAGCACGCCGTCATAGGTGGCTGGGTCCGGGTTGATGCCGATGGCCAGCTGCCCGTCCAGGTACTTCGCCACGTTGGGCACGAGCCCGTCCTGGCCCACCATCATGATCACGTCGTCGGGCGCGAAGAGAAAGCGGTCCAGCTCGTCGCGGTCCACGCGCGCGTACTTTTGGTCCGACGGCAACGACCGCAGCACGGACGACAGCCCCGTGGTCACGCCCGCGTGGATGCGCTCGAGCGGCTCGATGGACTGCCCACGCGTGGACAAATAGAACTTGGCCTGCCCGTGTGTGCCGTGCCGCTCCAGCAGCAGCTCGAGCGGCGTCTTGCGAGTGACCACCACGATGCGCGCGACGCGTTTCGCCATCGGACTAGGTCCCGCTGCGCTCCGTGGCGAGCTCCGTCACCAGCGTCTTCAAGAGGTCCGGCGTCAGGTTGAGGTGGTTGATCTTGTCGAGCTTCGCTGCGGCGGCCTGCAGGGCGAAGGCCGTGGACACGCGCTGCGGGGTCTTCTCCCAGAGCGCGATGCGCTCGGCCTCGCGCTGCTGCTCGATCTGGTTCCACAGCGTGCGCGCCTTCGTGTCGCCCTCGGCGCGCAGCAGCGTGTCGCGCGCGTAGGCGTCGGCGATGAGCTTGCTCTTCTCCACCTCGGTTTTGGCCAGCGTCATGCTGCGCCGCGTCTCGGCCTCGGCCGTGAGCTGCAGCCGCGCGAGATCCGCCTCCACGCGGGCCTTCTCGGTGGTGGCCACCTGCTGCACCTCTTGCAGCTGGTTGGCGCCGCGCTGCTCGATGAGCTGCTTCTTGCGCTTCTCGAGCTCGAGCTCGGTGGCCAGCTCGTTCTCCTTGATGGCGCGCTCCTTCTCCACGGCCAGGGCGCGGCGCGAGAACATGGCCTCGTCGGCCTTCTGCTGGAGCCCCTCGCGTGTGGGCGTCTGCAGCGCCTTCTCGAGCTCGGCGCTGGGCGCCACCCGCGACACCTGCACGGTCACGAGCGCCAGGCCCATGGCCGCCAGCTCGGCGTCGTTGCGCAGCGCGCTGTCGAGCGCGGCGCGAATGTGCTCGGAGCCCTTCTGCGCCACGTCCACCACGGGCGAGGCCGAAACGAACTTGCGCACGGGCTCGAGCGCCTTCTGCGACCACAGCGTGGCCAGGCGGTCGAGGGGCTGCTCCAGCCACGCGCCGGTCAGCAGCGAGATGGTGAAGTTCACGCGCTGCGCCGCGCGCGCGTGGTCGGTCACGCGGTAGGAGAGCGTGCACTGCACGTTCACCTCTTGGAAGTCCGCCGAGCGCTCGTTCAGCATGAACGTGGTCTCGCAGTCCTCGACAGGCACCTGCGCCACGGCCGCCGACAGCGGGTTGAAGAAGTACGCGATGCCAGCGCCGCTCTTCACGAGCTTGCCGCCCTTGTAGTGCAGGATGAACTGGTTGGGCTCCGCGCGCAGATGCCGCCACAACCCAAACTTGCTGACGTTCGCCATGTGCCACCTTCGTGCGCGGGCCACCGTGTCCCGCGAGGTGGCGATGGTACACTGCACCCCTCTCCATGCGCACGGTCTACGACACCATCCACCTCACCACGGGGTTCCACGTCCCACTGCTGTACCGCCAGATGGTGGCCGACGGCGTCGTCCGCTACGGGAACAGCCCTGCGGAGTGGAAGCAGGTGTGGAAGGAGCGCGCGCTCGTGAACCCGCCGGCGCTGATGATCGCGCACGCCCAGGTGGAGTGGTGGCTCCCCGAGGACATCGTCAACTGGGACGCTCCCGAGCACTTCGACCCGGCCCACAAGCTCGTGCCCTTCGCGAGCACCAGCACCGGAGACATGTGGTGTTGGTATCAGAAGGACGGCGACGAGACCGTGGTGCTCGCCCCCCATGACGAGAATGGCGCCACCCACTTCGCGCCCGACCTCGAGGCCTTCCTGCTGCGCCACATGATCCAGGCCTTCGCCGAGATGGTCGAAGACGACGGCACGGACTTCACGCCCGCGCAGCGCAGCGAGGCCGCGCGGGCCAACGTTCGCACCGTCACCCCCTACTTGAACGAGGGCTGGGTGGCTCTGCTGGAAGAGCTCGCCGCGCGTCCTCTGGTGCGCGACGACGAGTGGGACTGCCTCAGCCTGCTCAACCAGGACGAGGCCATCACGCTCATCCAGACCGAGCTGGACATGCCCACTCTCGGCGAGACCTTTCCGCACTTCCGCCTCGCGCGGTGAGCCGCGAAAACCGGCTGGCGTCTAGGCCGTGGTTTGCGTGAGACTGAGCGCCTCATGAGCACCCTCTACGACACCATCGCCGAGAACACCGGCTTCCAGGTCCCTGAGCTGTTCCGCCGCATGACGGAAGATGGCGTCACGGACTACACCAAGAACCGCGACCAGTCGAGCGTGAAGCCGCCTGCGCTGATGATGGTGAGCAGCCATGTGGAGTGGTGGCCCCTCGAGGACACCGTGAACTGGGATGCGCCAGACTACTACGCGCTCGCGTTCGTGCCGTTCGCGGCCAACGGCGCGGGCGACCTGTGGGCGTGGTACCCCGCGAGCGGCACGGAGGAAGTCGTGTTCGTGCCCCACGACGAGAACGCCGCGCAGCACTATGCGCCCCACTTCGAGGGCTTCCTCTTCCGGCACATCGTTCAGGGCCTCGCCGAGATCTACGAGCACGCGGGCCAGACGTACACCCCGGAGCAGCGCGTCCAAGACGCAAAGGCCAACGTGAACACCCTCGCGCCGTACTTGCGCCCCGCGTGGGTCAGCCTGCTGAACGAGCTGACCTCGCGCCCCCTCGAATTCGACAAGGCATGGCGCTGCTTCGGCTTCCTGAAGCGCAAGGACGCCAAGGAGATCGTCGAGCGCGAGCTGGCCATGTCGAACCTCGGCGAGGAGTTCCCGTACCAGACCTGAGCGCTGCGCCCCTCCCAGCTCGAAAGTGAACACGAGATGACGTCATCGACCTTGAAGCCGACGCACTGCTGGAGAACAACGCTCTGGTTGGCCGCCTTGATCAGCACGAGTCTGGGTGCGGATGCGTCTGCGCAAGCCCCGAGGACCACGCCCGGCGACTTCACCCGTGCCCTCGGCCAGCTGGTGCCCCGGACCACGGGCGCCCAGCCTCGGGTGACGGGACGCCAGCTGGACCTCCCGCCGTTGGCCGGTAACCCGCGCCGCGCCGCGTTCGTGCTCGCCGAGGGTGGGCAGGTCGACGCCAACGACGCGCCCTCCTTCGACCTGTTGCTGGTGGTGCTCGTGGCCCGCGACGGGGCGTGGCACCCGCAGGCAGCCGTGCCCGCCCCCATGGACAGCGCCCCCTTCCTCTACGAGGACGAGGCGCCGCTCATGATCGCCCGCGTCGAGGATGTGGACGACGACGGCGAAGGCGAGCTCTTCGTAGTGGCCAGGAGCAACACCGAGGTGCAGTGCGGCACTGGCTACTGCACAGAGCGCCGCACGCTGGTCTTCGAGATCGGAGAGGCCACCCCCGTGGTCACCGCCAACCTCCCCACCAGCCTCGACTGTCAGGCCGAGAGCTCTGAGCACATCGAGGGCACCGTCCTCATCCGCGACACGGACGGCGACGGCCACCGCGACCTGGTGGTGCGCACGCGCCTGTGCCCGGGGGCCGAGTGGGACGAAGCCAGCGGCGACCTCGTGTCGCCCCCCTGCGCCCCCGCGGTTCTCACCACCTGGCGCTGGAACGCCGCGGACGACCGCTACGTGCAGATGCCCAGCGGGAGCTGAGAAGAGTGCAACCACCCGACGCACTCGTACTCTCCCATGGCGAACGGACGGACCGCCATCCCTCCGCATCCATTTGGCAGAGCCCCGTCGAGGCACGTAGACTCAGGGCGTGACGTCCACCGCCGAGAAGCTGTACGAGGGCGCGATGGCTCTCCCCGACGAGGCCCGGGAGGCACTTGCGCTGCGCATCCTCGACTCCATTCCGAGTTCTCCGCGCAAAGAAGTGGCGGAGGCGTGGCGGGTCGAGGTCGTTCGCCGTCTGGAGGAAGTCCACCGCGGTGACATCGTGACCGAGTCGTGGGCGGAGGTGGAAGCCCACCTCGATCGGGCATTGACGCGCTAGTGCGCTCCCTCCGGTTTCACCCCGCCGCTCGTGCCGAACTGGTGGCGGCGGCCAAGCACCACGAGCAAGAGCGCCCGGGCTACGGGTCCAGATTCCGAGAGGAAGCCCGCACCGTCGTCGAGCAGGCCGAAGCGCTGTCGCGTTCCGCCACGCGGGAGGAGGGCTACCCTGATGGGCTGGAGATCCGAGCGTTCCGCTTCCGCGTCTTTCCGTACTCACTCATCGTCGCAGTCGAGCAGAATGCGCTGCTCGTCCTCGCCGTGGCTCACGCCCGACGCGAGCCTGGATACTGGCGCGACCGCCTCCCGTAGCCTGGACATCGTGTTGCCTTCGCCTTCGTGGGCGCTCCACTCTCATCCTATCTTAGGCGTTCGGCGTTGGTGGCGCTGAGGTGATCTCGAGCATGACGCCAGCAAGGTGGTCAACCAGACTGCGGGGTGGGGGTTGAAGCACGAAGGTTGCCGCCACCTCGAACGGGTCGACGAGCACGTCTTGCTGATCACCCGGGACGCGAACGTCAACGACGAAGCGTCCGTGGAAGCGGCTCTCCGTTTGCGTACACAACAGCCAGAATCCACCGAGTCGGCAGATGAGCAATTCGCCGACGAATGCGGCGAGCCGACTCACGATCCACGCAAAGTCCTCTTCACCGACTGTCTGCCCAACGAGAAACGGGTCGAGTATCAGCAGCGCCGCCTCGGGGTCCGAAACGATCGACGTAGGAACGTCGAACGAGAGGTCCTCAGCAAACTCGACGAGCATGTCGAGGCGCTCCCGCATGAAGTCCTCAAATCCTCGGGAACGATCTTGCATTCCATGACCTCCACCTAGATCGCTCGCCGGCCCCACGAGCCCAACCGCCTACGGCGAGCCCAGTTGAGCCCCCCTCGCGAAAGCTGGAACCCCACGCGCAGGGGGCGGGGCCGGGGAGGGCTTCGCCAGGGACTCGGGGGGACCCCGAAAGCAAACGCAGCGCGAAGCGCGCAGTGCAGCTTTCAGGGGGGCGCCGGAGCGAGCGCCAGCGCGAGCGCTCCCGGGCGAGGCCCTCCCCGGCCTCGCCCCCGTCACGCTGAGGTCAGCTGCAGCCCATGGAGTTGCCGCAGTTCAAGCACTTGTAGCAAGCGCCATTACGCACGGTGATGTGGCCGCACTTGTCGCACATGGGCGCGTCGCCCATCATCTCGCCCAGCTGCGCGTCGAGCGCGTTGGACGGCGCGTGGCCGCCGCTGAAGCCGAACGTCACCTGCTCGGCGGGCTCGATGGCTGCCGCCATGGCCGCTGGCGCTTCGCTGTGGACGAGGCCCTCGATGCGCTGCACGGCGTTCACGTCGGTGGGGTTCGCCAGCTCCGCGCGCTGCTCCTCGGGCGGCACCTGCGCGAAGTCATAGCGCTTCAGGTACTCCACGCCGAGCACGCGGAACACGTAGTCGATGATGGAGGTGGAGAACTTGATGTTGGGGTGGCCCTCGACGATGCCCGACGGCTCGAAGCGCGTGAACGTGAACTGCTCCACGTAGCTCGCGAGCGGCACGCCGTGCTGCAGGCCCATGGACACGCTGATGGCGAAGGAGTTCATCAGCGAGCGGAAGGCGGCGCCCTCCTTGTGCATGTCGACGAAGATCTCGCCGAGGTTGCCGTCCTTGTACTCACCGGTGCGCAGGAAGACCTTGTGGCCACCGATGCGCGCCTCCTGCGTGAAGCCGCTGCGCTTCTTGGGCAGGCGATGACGACGCGTCTCGGGCGGGCGCAGGCCCTCCTGGGCGGCCGTGAGCGGCACGGGCTTCCGGCTTCGCGGCGACTGCCGGTGCGGCCTTGGCCTCGGCGCTCTCCTCCTGCTCGTCTTCCTTGCTGTTGAGCGGCTGGCTGCTCTTGCTGCCGTCGCGGTAGAGGGCGATGGCCTTGAGGCCCAGCTTCCAGCCCTCCATGTAGACCTGCTTGACCTCTTCCACCGTCGACTCGTTGGGCATGTTGACGGTCTTCGAGATGGCGCCCGAGAGGAAGGGCTGCGCGGCCGCCATCATGTAGACGTGCGCCATCGGCTCGATGAAGCGCTTGCCGGTCTTGCCGCAGCGGTTGGCGCAGTCGAACACCGGGAGGTGCTCGGCGCGCAGGTGCGGGGCGCCCTCGATGGTCATGCGACCCACGATGACGTCGTTGATCTCGAGCAGCTGCGCGGGCGTGAAGCCCCAGTGACGCAGCAGGTTGAAGCCCGGCGCGTTGTAGTTCTTGGCGGGGACGCCCAGCCGGTCGAGGGCCTCGGTGCCCAGCACCCAGGGCGCCAGCGCCTGCGACACGTCGAACACGCCGGGGAGCGCCTTCTCGGCCTTCTCGATCTCACGCTCGGTGAGGCCCTTGCTCAGCAGCACCTTGCGGCCCACGTGCGGCGCGTTGGTGAAGGTGTTGGTGCCCGTGACGAAGGACACGATGTCGGTGACCTGCGCCTCGGTGTAGCCCAGGTTCTTGAGGGCCGAGGGCACGCTCTGGTTCACGATCTTGAAGTGGCCGCCGCCGGCCAGCTTCTTGAACTTCACCAGCGCGAAGTCGGGCTCGATGCCCGTGGTGTCGCAGTCCATGAGCAGGCCGATGGTGCCCGTGGGCGCCAGCACCGTGCTCTGCGAGTTGCGGTAGCCGTACAGCTCGCCGAGCGTGCAGGCCAGGTCCCAGTCCTCGCGCGCCGCCTTCAAGAGGTACGCGGGCACCTTCGGGTCTTCGCCCGTGCGCATGGCCACCCAGTTGGGGTCGCCCACCTGGTAGGCCGCGTCGCGGTGCTTGTTCATGACGCGCAGCATGGCGATGCGGTTGCGCTGGAAGCCGTTGAAGGCGCCCTTGGCGGCGGCCACTTCGGCGCTGGTGGCGTACGCGTGGCCGCACATGATGGCGGTGAGCGCGCCGGCGATGCCGCGGCCCTGGTCGCTGTCGTAGGGGATGCCCAGGCGCATGAGCATGGTGCCGAGGTTGGCGTAGCCGAGGCCCAGCGGGCGGTAGTCGTGGCTGTTCTTCGCGATGCGCCGCGTGGGGTAGCTGGCGTAGTCGATGATGATGTCCATCGCGATCATCAGCACGCGCACGGCCTGGCGGTAGCCATCCACGTCGAAGTGCCCCTCGTCCGAGAGGAACTTGGTGAGGTTGATGGACGCGAGGTTGCAGGCCGAGTCGTCCAGGAACATGTACTCGGAGCACGGGTTGCTCGCGTTGATGCGGTCCGTGTTCGGGCAGGTGTGCCAGTCGTTGATGGTGGTGTCGTACTGCACGCCGGGATCGGCACACCACCACGCGGCCTCGCTGATCTTCTTCCACAGGTGACGCGCCTTGAGCGTGTCGCAGGTCTCGCCGGTGGTGCGGAAGCGGGTCTGCCAGTCGCCGTCGGCCTCCACGGCGCGCATGAAGTCGTCCGTGACGCGCACCGAGTTGTTGGAGTTCTGGCCGCTGACGGTGCGGTAGGCCTCACCGTTGAAGTCGCTGTCGTAGCCGGCCGCGATGAGGGCGCGCGCCTTCTTCTCTTCACGGACCTTCCAGTCGATGAAGTCCTCGATCTCCGGGTGGTCGAGGTCCAGGCACACCATCTTGGCGGCGCGGCGGGTGGTGCCGCCGCTCTTGGTGCTGCCGGCCGCGCGGTCGAAGACCTCGAGGAAGCTCATGAGGCCGCTGCTGGTGCCGCCGCCGGAGAGCTTCTCCTGGCGACCGCGGATGGCGCTGAAGTTGGAGCCGGTGCCCGAGCCGTACTTGAAGAGGCGCGCCTCGTTGCGGACCACCTCGTAGATGGCCATGAGGTCGTCTTCGACGGCCTGGATGAAGCACGCCGAGCACTGCGGGTGCTCGTAGGCGTTGGTGGTCTCCATCATCTGGTCGGCCTTGGCGTCCCAGTACCAGTTGCCGCCCTGACCCTCGATGCCGTAGCGCTGGTAGAGGCCGCAGTTGAACCAGACGGGGCTGTTGAAGGCGGCCTTCTGGTCCACGAGCAGGTGGCTGAGCTCGGCCTCGAAGTTGTCCGCCGCGGTCTTGTCCGCGAAGTAGCCGCCGAACTGGTCGCCGGCCTCGCGCAGGGAGTGCGAGATGCGGTAGACCAGCTGGCGCACGCTGCGCTCGCCGCTGTTCTTGTCGCCGTTCAAGCCCGCCTTGCGGAAGTACTTGGAGACCGCGATGTCCGTCGCGAGCTGGCTCCAGCCCACGGGCACCTCGGCGCCCTTGAGCTCGAACACGGTGGACCCGTCCGAGTTGCTGATGGCGCTGTCGCGCTTCTCGTAGACCGTGGTCTCGAGCGGGTCTTCACCCGGAGCCGTGAAACGGCGTTCGACCGTGAGGCCGCCCGCTTGCTGCGAGCGCCCTGCGCGGTGGGCGCCCTCGAGTTCAATCTTCTTGCTCTGCGTTTGCGTTTCTACAGCCACGTTTACCTCCACCGGACGAACACCATCTACGGACATCACCAACCACGAATCACCACGAGCCGACGACCCGATCAGCGCCCCCCAATTCACAGGCGCTCCACAGGATTTTCACCGCTAACCCACAAGTCAGAGGGGTGTTGCGGGCGGCAGCACCACTACCCCTTGTAGGGGGAGGGCGGTTATCCGCTCGTCGCGACCCGAGGTCAAGCCCCCTTTTTTCGAAACCCGACAGCCCCCCCGAAAGGCGCGGAAACCACTGAACAAAATTCTTGATCCAAGCGCCCGGAGCGCGATCACGGAGCGATCTCGCGTGCCCCAGGGGGGGACTCGAAAGGCCATCGACGAGCATCGCGGTGATGGGGGCCATCTGTCCGCAACCTACAAGATGTGGTGGTGGGCTCCAAAAAAATGCGCAACATACGGGGTCAGTGCGCTCAGCGCGGCCGAGTGAGGATCTTTCGGGAAGGCGACACCACACACGCGAGGGCACCTGAAGATCGCCTCCTAAGGGGTCGAAACCACTGCTCAAATGATCAAGCCATCAGCAGGTTTTTCGCTTGGTGGGCGGCGAAATTGGTGCCTCACGGCGCCTTGCACGAAGGGGGCCCAAACGGGATATCTGGGCGCCATGCCGCGACCCGCTCTCGTGTCCGTTGTCATCGTGCTGGGGGTGTTGCTCGCGAGCGCGCTCGCCGCCCCGCTCGCCTCCGCTCAGGACGCACCCGAGGACGCCGCGCCCACAGCGGAGAGTCCCGCGTCCGAGAGCGCCGCGCCCGAGGCCCCGCCGCCCGTGACCGCCAGCATGCGTCCCGCGGACACCGCGTCGCTGCCCATCGCCGCGCGCTTGATCATCACGTCGGGCGTGGGCGGTCACTTCACGGAGCCCATGTGCGACGCCAACACGTCGCTCTCGCCCTCGGCGTTCTCCAAGATCGCGCCCCACCTCGAGTCGCTCCGCGCGCTCGACCCGCTGATCTTCGACACGGGCGGGCTGCTCGCCCCGAACGCGGTGTCCATGTACGCCGCGCGGCGCGCACCGGACTCCTATGCGCAGCTGATCGCGGAGCTGGGCTACCACGCGCTCACGTTCGGTGAGGGCGAGCTCTCGGCCGACCGCGAGGCCCTGCTCGGCACGCTGCGGGCCCTGCGCGACCGTGGGGTGCCCAGCATCGCCAGCAACCTGCGCTGTGACCCCAGCGTCCCCAGCGCTGCGGCGCTGTGCGAGGTGCTGGTGGACGCGTCCGACGGCGTGCCCATGATCACCCGCGGCAACGATCGCATCGCGCTGCTGACGTTCATCGCGGAGGACGCCATCACGCGCGCCACGCCCGAGCTCTCGGCGGGGCTGCGCCTCACGCCCATCGCGCGCGCCATCGGCCCTGCCGTGCAGGCCGCGCGCGCGCGCGGCGCGACGCTGGTGGTGGCCGTGATCGACGACGCCTACGGCGCCGAGGCGGCCGCCCGCATCCTGTCGCTGGCGCGCCAGCTCCCGGAGGCGCACCGCCCCGACCTGCTGATCGCGGCCAACGCGGGCAGCGAGCTGCTCTTCGCCCGGCCCGTGGGCTTCCACCCGGCGGTGGCGGCGGCCCCTCCCGCGGGCGGGGTGCGCGTGGACATTCGCCGCAACGTGGAGGCGGCGTCCTTCGACATGCTGGTGCGCCCGCTGACCCCCACCCCGGCCCCGGCGCGCGCGGTCACCGGCTTCATCAGCCGCTTCGGCGAGATCTACTGCTCCACCTGGGGCAACGACCTGCCGGGCGGCGCGCTCTCGGAAGACATCACGGGCACGCAGCTGCTGAGCCTCGGCGCGTCCATCATCCGGCAGCAGTCGAACGCCGAGATCGCCATCGTGAACCAGGGCCTGCTGGACTCCAGCTGGGCGCCCAGCCGCCCGCGCATGCTGCGCGCCAGCGACGTGCACGTGGCCATCCAGTACGACGAGCCGCTGGTGAGCGCCGACGTGCCGGGGGCCTGGCTCTTGGACGTGGCGCGGCGCAGCGCCCGGCGCCCCGAGCTGGTCACGCTGGGCATGACCATCGAGGGCGCGGGCACGGTGGACGAGAGCATCCTGGTGAACGGGCGCACCGTGGAGGCGCGCGGTCGCTACCGCGTGGTGACGCTGCGCTTCCTCGCCAACGGCGGCGACGGGCTGCTGCCCCCCTTGCCTGCCCACCACGAGTGGGAGCCCGTTTTGGGCCCCCACGCCACGCTGCGTGACGGCATGCTGGCCTACCTGCACCACCCGGCCACGCGCGACCCCCGCGAGCGCGTGCACGACCTGGCCGAGGACGCCGAGTGGACGTTCCGGGTGGACGGCGACCTGAACTTCGGCGGCTCCTCCGTGCAGAACCGCGCCGCGTACGACGACTCGCAGTTGCAGCGCGAGAACACCGCGTCCTTCGGCTTCCAGATCAACGCCGCGGGCAACGCGCAGTCGCCCGTGTACGCGTGGGACAACTCGCTGAACCTGCAGTACCTGCTGACCCGCACCTCCAACAGCGAGGGGGGCTACCTCGAGGGCGACGACCAGATCCGCTACCGCAGCACGCTGCGTTGGCGCGGCTTCCGCACGGCGAACGACTCCTGGTACGTCCCCGAGCCCTTCGTGGAGGCCTACCTCGAGACCGAGTTCTCGCAGCCCGCGGCGCGCGAGTTCCGGCACATGCTGCTGCGCACGACCGTGGGCGCGCAGTTCACGCTGCGCCCGCTGCTGAGCGTGCGCCTCAACGGCGGCGTGGAGGTGGAGCTGCTGGACCCCAACCGCAACGCGCTCCCGGGCGCGGGCTTCGTGGTGAACCTGGACCCGTGGACGCTGTTCGAGACGGCCCGCCAGCGCGTCACAGGTTCCTTCCAGGCCGACTGGTTCGTGTCCGACCTGGGCGGCGCCAACCGCCGCACGCTGCGCGGCACGTTCGATCTCGCCGTGGCGCTCGACTATCGCTTCGCGCTGGCGATGACGCTGCAGCTCTACGGGGTGCGCGCCGGCAGCGACCCGTTCGCCTTCGCCAGCAACGTCACCGCCTCGGCCCGCGTGGGCTGGGTGGGCCGCGCCGTGCGCTAACGGCTAGCCAGCTGCGGTCAGCGCAGCCGGCCCGACGCGCGGACCTCGAACTGCACGTTGGCCATCACCGCGCCCTGCGGGAAGCGGTCGCCCGGGTCCACGTCGATGCTGGCCTCCAAGAAGATCCGGAACTGGCGCGACACGCCCTCGAGGTGGTCGTTGAGCGCGGCGGTGCCCACGGCGTCGAGCGGCACACGCGCCATGGGCGTCTCCCCGGCGCGCACCTCCGGGAAGGACCCGAGGCGCACGGCGTCGTCCACGCTGGCGGTGCCGACGGGCGCCCAGTAGACCTCCACCGCCGGAAGGTCCACGTTCATGGTGTTGGTGACCACGGCGTACTCCACGCCGCGCAGCGCGATGCTGTCCACCACGCTCAGCCGCTCCATGACCTCGCGCAGGTCCACGTCCTGCATGTGGATGGTGGCGGTGGCGGAGACCGGGTCGCACAGGCCGTCCGTGTTGCACTCCACGTTGATCCCGGCCGCCATGGGGCACTCGGCGGCGCTCCCGCACGCGAGGGAAGGGATCACGATCCCGTCGGCAGTCACCTCCTGGAAACCGTCGATGAGCGGCAGGTCCACCGCTGAGAACTCGAGCTCGCGGGTGATCGGGAACGTGACGCTGGTGTCGAGGCAGCCCGACGTGGTGAGCGCTAGGGCGAGCGCCAGCCAGGCACCCTGGGTCGTGCTGAGGTCCATGCGGGTCATCTTCACCATGGCTGGAGCATAGCAGGCCAATCGGAATCCGCGACTTTGCGGTCGCGCGCGAGGCCTGCTACAAGCGCGAGTCTCATGTCTGACTCCGTCGCGCCGCTGCCGCCATCCCACAACGGCCTCAAGTTCGCCGTCATCGGTGGCGTGCTGGTCACCGCCGCGTTGCTGTTGCTCTTCTGCTCGCCCGGCGAAGAGCCCCCGGCGGCGCTGCCGATGCTGGACGCGGGCGTGACGCCCACCACGTCGCAGTTCCAGAACGAGTTCGAGCTTCCGGTGGAAGAGCCCGACGCCGGCCCCGCCGTGGTGGCCGTGGCGGAAGACACCAGCATGCGCCCCGTCAGCATGCGGCCCGTGCGCGACTGCGAGGGCACCATCGCCCCCGCCGCGCTGCAGGCTGCCGTCACGCGCTACCGCGGCCAGGTCCGCCAGTGCTACGAGCGCGCCCTCAAGCAGAACAACATGCTGCAGGGCCGCGTCACCGTGACCGTGGGCATCGGCGCCAACGGGCGCGTGGAGACGGCCAGCGCCAGCGGCCCGCTCGGTAGCTCGGTCAACAGCTGCGTCACCGCGGCGGCGCGCACCTGGCAGCTGGTGGCGCCCACGGGGGGCACCTGCGCCACGGCGCGCGTGCCCTTCAACATGACGCCCACCAACTGAGCGGCAGCGTTTTACAGGGCCGCGCTCCCGGTGTATGGCGGGCGCATGAGTGAGCCCGCCGACAAGACGCTGATCGACCCGCCCTTCGCCTCGGACTACCTGGCGTCGCGTACCCGTTTCCGGGCCGCCGCCGAGGCCGCCGGGTTCGAGCTGCAGGCCCACCCCATTGGGCTCACGGGGCCGCGCGGCGAGGAGCTCACCGTGGACTTCGCGGTGCAGGGTGACCCGGGCGCCAAGCGCGTGGTGGTGGTCTCGAGTGGCACGCACGGCATCGAGGGCTTCTACGGCGGGGCCGTGCAGACCGCCGTGCTCGAGAACGAGCTGGCCAAGGGCTGGAGGCGCCCGGCCGGCACGCGCGTGGTGTTCGTGCACGCGGTGAACCCGTATGGCTTTGCGTTCATCCGCCGGGTGAACGAGGACAACATCGACCTCAACCGCAACTTCGTGAAGTCCGCCCGCACCTACAGCGGCGCGCCCGAGGACTACGCGCGGCTGGACGACCTGCTGAACCCCGTCAGCCCGCCGACGGCCATGGACCCCTTCCTGGCGCGGGCCGGCGTGCAGCTGGCCAAGCACGGCTTCAAGGCGCTCAAGAACGCCATCGCGCAGGGCCAGTACGAGTTCCCGAAGGGCCTCTTCTTCGGCGGCAAGGGGCCCAGCAAGTCGCTGCGCATCCTGGCCGAGGCGCTGCCGCCGCTGGTGCAGGGGGCCGAGCGCGTGGTGCACCTCGACTTCCACACGGGCATGGGCAAGTGGGGCACCTACGTGCTGGCGGTGGACTTCCCGAACGACTCGCCGCGCGTCACGCGCCTGCGCCGCGAGTTCGGGGAGAAGGCCGTGCAGGGCCTGGACCCCAACGGCGTGCTCTACGAGATCAACGGCAGCCTGGGCGGCTGGCTGCAGGACCAGTTCCCGGGGCTCGAGTACGACTGCATGCTGGCCGAGTACGGCACGCACCACGTCATCGAGGTGCTCACGGCCATGCGCGAAGAGAACCGCGCGCACCAGTACGCCAGCCACGGCAGCGCCATCCACCTCGCGGCCAAGCGGCGCTTCAAGGAGGCGTTCTGCCCCGAGTCGCGCGCCTGGCAGGCGGACAGCGTGCGCGACGGACGCAAGCTGGTGCGGCAGGCGCTGGCGACGCTCAACGGGTGAGCGGGTGAGCTAGGCGTCGGCGTCGAGCTGGGTGGTCAGCTTGGCCACCAGGCGCTGCACGTCGGGCGACGCCGACGTCTGCTGGGCCTCGCCGAGCAGCTCGCGCGCGCGGTCCGTTTCTCCCAGGCGGTGATGCACGGCGGCCAGCGTGGCGAGCGCGATGCCACGCTCCGCGCGGCTCACCAGCGCGTCTCCGGCCAGGGCTTCATGGAGCTTGTCGCGGGCGCTGGTGAGGTCGCCCGCGGCCTCGGCCAGGGCGGCCTGCACCCAGGCGTACTTGGCGCGGGAGTCGGCGTTCAGAAAGCGGGTGGACGTCTGGTCCAACAGGCGCTTGGCGCTGGCCAGGTCGTTGCGCCGCAGCGCCGCGAACGCCGAGGGGACGCCGCCCAGGCGTACCGCGCCGTAGCCCAGCAGGGCGACGATGAGCACCAGCACCACCGCGCGCTGGGGGTCACGCTGCGCCGTGAGCGCGGCGTAGCCGAGACAGGCCACGATGAGGACGAGCCGGAGCTTGGGCGAAAACACGCGGTGGGATAGCACGCGCTGTGGGGAAGCTGCTACACACGGCGCGTGGCGTTGTTCGAGCTGCGCGGGATCACGAAGGCCTTCGGCGCGCACCAAGTGCTGCGCGGCGTGGACCTCGACGTGCACAAGGGTGAGTTCCTCACCATCATCGGCGAGAGCGGCTGCGGCAAGAGCCTGGTGCTCAAGAGCCTGATCGGCATCATGACGCCGGACGCCGGCAGCCTCACGTTCGATGGCGAAGAGGTGGCCAAGTACACGGACACGCAGTGGACCCGCCTCCGGCCGCGCATCGGCATGCTGTTCCAGGAGTCGGCGCTGTTCGACTCGCTCGACGTGGGTGACAACGTGGCCTACGGGCTGCGCGAGGCCGGCGGCATGAGCGAGGACGACATCCGCGCGCGCGTGGCCGAGTGCCTGCGGCTGGTAGGCCTCGAGGGCGTGGAGCGCAAGTGGCCGGCGGACCTCTCGGGCGGCATGAAGAAGCGCGTGGCGCTGGCGCGGGCCACCGCGCTGCGGCCCGAGATCATCCTGTACGACGAGCCCACCGAGGGGCTCGACCCCATCAACGTCACGCGCGTGAACCGCATGCTGCAGTCGCTGCGCGAGGAGTTCGACATCACCACGGTGGTGGTCACGCACAACATGCAGAGCGCCTTCAACGTGAGCACGCGGGTGGCGTTCATCCACGACGGGCGCGTGAAGCTGGAGGGCACCCCCGACGCGCTGCGCAACAGCCAGGACCCCGACCTCGAGGACTTCTTGTTGGCCTCGCGCGACCCGGTGGCCGACCACCGCGTGTCGCTCGGGCTGCCACCGCGGTAGTCAGTGGCGCGCTGTTCTCGTCGACAACGATCACGTTGACGCACGTTGAGTTGTCGTACGTTGTCGTTGTCGTTGACGAGAGCGTTGACGGCGACGGCGACGGCGACGTTGACCTTCACGCCGGCGGGGCGAGGTGGCCAGCTGCGCTGCTCCAGGGTGCGTGGACCTCAGCGGCTGTCCATCGAGCTCGAAACGGAGGCCGTCCGTCGTTGTCGCCGGTCGCCGGTCGTCGCCGTCGCCGTCGCCGTCAAGGCCCACGCCCACGCTTACGCCCACGACAACGCTCACGACAACGCCCACGACAACGTGGACGCACGTCTGGGCTGCTTTGGGGGGCGCGCTAGAGGCGGCCCGGAGCGTGTGTTCTGAGGGTGTGACGCTCGGGCAAAGCCGAGACGTTCACCACACGCTCCGGGCGATGTAGGCGGTAGCTCGAAGAGGACCTCCTGGGTGTGAGGGGGCGCGCGACGCCCACCCTCCCGTGTGGGCGTCGCGCTGGGTGGAGACGGCGAGGAACGCGGCTTTCGACCGCACACGGACACAGTGCAGCGCACGTGCCACCCGTGAAGAGCATCCCCCCCGGCGATGTGAATGCGAATTGCGACGTTTCGCTCCCCGCGGCTGTGCCAGAGTTGGCCAACCGCCCGGCCCACCGCGACATCGCGTGCAGCGCCAACCCAGCCACACACCGCGCGGACGCCGCTCAGGTCAGCAGGCGCCGTGGTGACGCTTGGCCGACGCCGGGAAGATCTTGCCCGGGTTCAGGATGCCCCGCGGGTCGAACACGTCCTTGATGCGCTCTTGCAGCGCAATGAGCCCAGCGCTCTGCTCGAGGGGCAGGTAGGGCGCCTTCAGCACGCCGATGCCGTGCTCGCCGCTGAGCGTGCCGCGCATGGCCACCACGCTCTCGAACAGCCCGCGGATGGCGGCGTCCACGGCCGGGCGCTGCTCGTCCCGGTCCCACAAGAAGTTCACGTGCAGGTTGCCGTCGCCCGCGTGGCCATAGGTGGGCATCACGATGGCGTGCCGCTCGGACAGCCCGCGGCACACGGCCAGCAGGTCCGCGATGCGCGAGCGCGGCACCACCACGTCTTCGCTCAGCTTGTTGCGGGCCACGCGCCGCAGCGTGTGGCTGAGCTCGCGGCGGGCCCCCCACAGGCGCTCCCGCTCGCTGCCCTTGTCGGCCACCAGCACGTCCATGGCGCCAGCCTCGAGCATGGCGTTGCCCACCCGCTCGGTCTGCTCGGGCACGTGCCGCGCGTCACCGTCCAGCTCCACCAGCAGCAGGGCGCGTGAACCTTCGGGCACCGGCACGCCCGCGTCGGGCCGCACCAGCTCGAGCGCGATGCGGTCCAGGAACTCCACGCAGCGCGGCATGATGCCCAGCGCCAGGATGGCGCTCACGGCCCGCCCCACCGACTCGTCGTCCGGCAGGAACACCAGCAGCGTGCTCACCGCCTCGGGCTTGGGCACCAGCCGCAGCGTGGCCTCCGTCACGATGCCCAGCGTGCCCTCGCTGCCCACCATGAGCGCCGTGAGGTCGTAGCCCGTGACGCCCTTCACGGTGCGCTTGCCCAGCTGGAGCACGGCGCCGTCGGCCATGACCACCTCCATGCCCAGCACGTACTCGCGCGTGACGCCGTACTTGAAGGCGCGCGGCCCGCCGGCGTTGGCCGCGATGTTGCCACCGAGCGCGCACGTGGACAGCGAGTTCGGGTCCGGTGGATAGAACAGGCCCGCGTCTTCCGCGTGCTGGTGCAGCTCGCCCGTGATGAGCCCCGGCTCCACCACGGCCAGCAGGTCGGGGCGCTCCACGCCCTTGAGCGCGTTCATCTGCTCGAAGGCCAGCACGATGCCGCCTGGCACCGGCACGCTGCCTCCCACGCGGCTGGTGCCCCCCGAGCGAGGCGTCACGGGGACGCCATGCGCGTGGCAGGCGCGCATCACCGCGCTCACCTCGGCCGTGTTGCGCACCCGCACCACGGCCTCGGGCACCACCGGCGTGACCTCGCTCGCGTCCGACGCGTAGCTCACCAAAATGTCGCGGTCTCGCACCACCGCGTCGCTGGGCAGCGCGCGCCCCAGGTCGAGCAGCGCGCGCTCGGCAGCCGACGAGTGGTGGGCGATGACGGGCGCGGTCATGACCCCGAGCCTGTCACCGCCCACGCCCGAGCGCTACTCGCTGTCCACGCAGCCGTACTGGAGCCCCATGCTGGTGAGCGTGGGCGCCTGCAGGCCGTCGGACGTGGGGTTGAGCACGGCAGTGACGCGCAGGAAGGGCAGGTAGTTCTGGCCGCCCGCTGCCGTGATCATGCTTCCCACGTCGATGTACTGCGCCGCAGTGGGGACGTCGGGCCCGGCGGGCACGGCGTAGGTGATGGGCGACATGCCGTTCAGCTCGGCTTCGGTCTCGGCGGTGCGGAACTGGAACACCACGCTCGAGTTGCCCGGCGTGCTGACCTCCCAGCCGAAGAGGCCCCAGTCGGGCCGCGTGGGCGGGATCTCACAGGTGCCTTCGGCGTCTGGGTCGAAGGTGCGCGAGAAGGTGCCAGCCATGTAGGTGGTGGTTGGTGCGTTGGCAGGAACCAGGATGCGCACAGGGACACGCTGGAGCTCGACGGACCCCAAATTGCCACGCACGATGAGGTCGAAGTTGAAGACTTGGTCCACCGCCGACGCCGGGATCACGTTGTTGGCGAACGTCACGGTGAAGGGGAGTGTGGTGTTGGGCAAACACTGCGAGCACCCGTTGGTGATCGGCGCCGAACAACGTGCGGGGCACCCGCCTGGGAGGGTGATGGACTGGACCAACGCCGACGCCGGGACGCCCGGCAGGATGTTGACGTTCTCCACCACTACGTCCACGTCCATGCGCGAGTATTGCGCCAGCGCCTCTACGGCGCTGACGACGGCGGTGGTCAGGCCCGACCCATTGCCAGAGATGTTGTACACGAAGGGCAGGCCGAGGTTGCCGGTGGAGCCGGTTGCGTTGCCCATTGAAACGAGGTCGGCTCGCGCGACGCTGTTGCCCGAGTTGACGCCGATGAAGCGGACGCCGCGTGCATTCAACGCAGCCATGGAGTCTGCATACGAGACGCCGCTGTATTCGTGCTGGGCGATGACCAACTGGAACGTCCCTTCGTCGCTGCTGTGCCCATCGATGCGCAGCGTGTACGTCCCCGGCGTCAGCTGTCGCTGGATGAAGGACTCATCGTCGTCATCGTCGCCAGCGTCGTCATCATCGCACTCGAGAAGCCCAGCGGTCGGAGCCGTCCCCGAATAGAGGTACATATACGTGTCGAAGCTCGAGCCCAAGAGGTCGAAATCGTAGAGGCCCGCCGTGGTGACCTCGAATTGCACCAGGCGATCGCGTGAGCCATCGCCACCGCCGTCGCAGCGCGTGTTGAAGTTGTTGGTCGCGGCAGCGGTGCTTCCCAAGTAGGTTTGGTGCTCACCACTGATGTCGCCGACGTTGACGAGGTTGTTGCCGATCAGCGCCTGGTAGATGGCCAGCTGAAAGTTGCCTTGGTCGTTGCTGTGCCCGTCGATACGCAGCGTGTAGTCGCCCGCGGCCAGCGTGCGTTCGATGAAAGGCCGGGTGCCGAACGAGTTGCGGTCGCATTGGAGCGGTGCCCCGAGCGGTGTTGCGGTGTTGTAGAGGTACATGATCGCGTCATACGACGTCCCCGCCATATCGAAGCGGTAGGTGCCGGCTGTCGGGACGTTGAAGGTGATGTAGCGGTCCCGACTGGTGTCGTTTGTGGACCCTGTCCCGCAGCGGACGTTCTGGGTGTTCGGGAGCAAGACCGAGTTCGTGCTGCCGCTGAAGCGCCTGCGGGCCGGCGTGAGAGTGCCGATGTCAACGGTGACGGTGCCGTTCGCCAGCGGCGTCGTCGACGGTGCTGTCAAGCGCCGGTGATAGAGGAGGTCCGTGGGGCCATTGTGGCTCTCGGCGTCCGTGATGAGGATCACGATCGGAATCACGCTCGGGCGGAAGCAGGGGTAACCCCAGCGTCCAGCGGGACAGCCCGTACGCGCGCTCACGTACTGCGTCCCGAAGATGTTCAGACCGTCGCCGGTGACCATGGAGTAGAGCGCCTGCGAGTTGGCCTCCGGCCAGTCACCGCCCGAGGGCACGGTGGTGAGCGTGGACACTGCAGTCTGCACGTTCGCGATGCTGGGGCTGAGGTCGTGCACGTTCCTGTAGACGCGGTTGGATGTCTCAGATGTGGTGCCGAAGCCATCGCCGACCAGGTCGTCGAAGCGACCGATGCCGAACCACGTGTCTGGGATGGTGGCTCGGATGTCAGTGATCATCTGGACGACACCGTTGCGCAGGTTGGTGATCTCGTCGCCCATCGAGCCCGTGCGGTCGATCAGGACGTAGATGTCGGCCTCGCGCAGTTCGACGGAGAAGCTCAGTGGGTCGACCGCAGACGTGCCGGGCGGGAGGACATGGAAGAAGCCCGCAGCGCCAGCGCTGGTTGGACAGCCGAAGAAGCCCTCCGTGCCCACGACGGCCGGGCAGTCGTCGGCGGCATCGGGGACCCCGTCCATGTCTGTGTCGACGCCGCCGATGGTGGTGGTCATGGACGGGATGGGCCGGATTCCGCGCGGGGGGCCGACGACGAACTCGACGTTGTTGCTGGTGATGCCATCCGGGGGATTGTCAATGTCGTTCTGATCGGGCTCGTCGTCGGTCACGAAGCAGTCTGGGTTGCAGGGGCTGCAAGCCGACGCGGCCGTGATGATCTTCGGGCGGGGCATCTCCCACATCTCGACCGTCTCGCAGGCGCTCCAAACGCCGTCGACGCAGTAGCTGGCGCCGCCCTCACACAGCACCAACTCCCCGCGGATCTCCGTGTGGGTACATGAGATCGGGGGTGAGCCCTCCATGCACCCGCAGCCAGGCTCATCCGAGAAGCACGTGGGACTGTCGATCAGTGGGGCCAGGCCGTCGTCGGGTGGGCCTTCCTCGGGACGGGGGCCGCCCGACCCTTCGGACTCAGGCGTGCACCCCATGAGTGACACCATCGCCAGCATCAGCGCGCGACGCGCGAGCCCGGAGCTTGGTCGAAAAGTCATGGTACTAGGTCTCCGGTCGCTGACGGGGCGACCCAGGATGGGCAGCGCAAGGGCACACCGCCGAGCTATGCAAGTACCGTACCCTTCGGGGGAATGCCCCCGCCCGACGGTATCTAGCTAGATCCGCATGACCCAGTGCCGTCGAAAAGGGCAGGGGGGTCGCATCGGATGCAAGGCTGCGAAAACTTTTCGTGGCCGGGTGCGGCGCCCGCATAGTCGGAGAGCGACCGTCACCAGAGCCAACCCCCGCGGGCACCGTCACAGCGGCTCCGCGCACTGGATAGCCTGGGTGAACGTGGTGGTGACGTTGGCCTCGACCTCGGCCCAGGCCAGCCGAATCCGACCCTCGTTGTTGACGGCTACGGAGACGGGGCCCCCTTGTGCGGTCGTCTCACCCAGCACCTCCGTGTGCATCCGCTCGCCACGGCTGTTGAGCAGAGCGAGCGCTATCATGGTGCCGTCCACGGTGGTGTGACGGTAGGCGACGACCACGCCGCCGTTGAGGGGGGCAACGCCCGGGTCGCGTCCCGTGGCGTCGTTGGCGAGGGCGCTGCGGAGCAGGCCGTCCGCCGCGCCGACCCCCGTGATCGGCTGTCCCCAGATGCCATCGAAGCCCGAGTTCCGCCCGAGGACCAGCACCACCCCGTTCAGTGCGAAAGCGGTGACCACCCCATGACCGACGGCGCTCCCGGAGGGTGCCCCGCTGACGTTGACCGGCCGCACGCGGGCGTTGTTGCTGCCGTCGACCCAGCCGCTCAAGAAGCCGGTGGACGGGTCGGGGACCAGCATCCCGCGCACGGCCACCTCACCCATGGCCGACGCACGCGCCCAGGCACCCGCCGTGGCACCGGTGGCGTCGAGCCTCGCCACGAAGAACTCGCTGGTGTCTTCGTCCGCCAGATCATCGAGCACGTATCCCGCCAGGAGCGTTCCATCGCTGCCCCGCGTCAGGGCTGGGAAGGCGGACCGGCCCCCTGTGGTCGTGATGCGGTTGAGCGTAGTCGCCGGGATTCCATCGGCGTCGACCAAGCGCGTCCACATCTCGAACCCGACGTCGCGGTTGTCGATCCACGCCGTGACGAACCCGGTAGCGGTCGCGGCGACGACGGGATCTCTCGAGATGCTGCTGACGCCCATCCCCGCCGCGTCGGTGGTGATGGCGTAGTCGGTGCCTTCGGTGGTGCCATCGGGAGTATCTCGATACACGCGCACCCAGAGGTCATCGAGCACGGGGCGACGCTCCCGGAACACGATGGCGAAGTCGTTTGTGCGGGACGCGATGGCCAAACGCTGCACGACGCTGCCGACTTCACTGCCCAGCATGTCGGGCGCCTCGACTTCGCAGTCGATCATGCCTGCGTCGGCCGTGGCCGCGTCGACGCCTTCGTCTGCGTTGGTCTGGTCCGGGCCAACGCTCACGTCTGAGCCCAGATCGTGTCCGAAGTCAGGCCGACCGATGTCCGAGGTGGGCGGGCTCGGGGGTGTGTCCGAGCAGGCGCTGGCGAGCAGGCCTGACGCGGTGGCCATGGCGATGCCCCACACGAAGGGAGTGAGAGGGAGGACACGTGACGGGCGGAAGGGGTGCGGCATCGTCGTTTCGCGGCCCTCTCGATGGTAGAATTCCGCTAAGAACGAATACTACCTGACCCGCTCCGTAAAATCAAATCACGGACGCTGCAGAGTGACAGTCGTGGTGGACCTCGGTACGCTGGAGACCGTCTCACTATGAACACTCATCTTTTCCGTCTGGTCTCTCTGGTTGCTCTCCTTGTTGCGCTCCCTGCTTGCGGCTCGGACGGCGGTCAGGATGCCGGAACGGATCTGGGCGGGAGCGACGCCGGGGATGGAGGGAGTGATGACGGGGGTGGCGGGGAGGGGGGGAGCGGGGATGGCGGGAGCGGGGATGGCGGGAGCGGTGATGGCGGCGGCGGTGATGGCGGCCAGCTGGGCGATCAGGGCACGACATGTCAGCAAGACTGCGGTGGCCTGGCGTGTGGGCTGGACCCCGAGTGCGGCGAATCATGTGGCACCTGCGGCGCCACCCAAGCATGCGATGGGAGCGGCCAGTGTGTCACAGCCCCCGCCGGGACTCCCACCATCACCTCGCTGACGGTGAACCCAACCGCCCTCCTCACCTCGCAGGCATCGGGCATCTTCAACGCGACGGTCACTGACCCGTCGGGGCTGGGCGACATCACCGGCGGGACGCTGCGCGACCCCATGACCGACATGAGCTATGGCGACTTCGCCGGCAGCAATGGCACCTACACCATCACGCTCTCGTGGGCCGAGATCAATGAAGTGCGGGGTATCATGGTCCCCGCGGGCGGGAGCGTCCGCGTCTTCGAGGCGGTTTTCACGGACATGATGGGCAACAGCGCGTTCCGCCAGGTCGCGGTCACCCTCTCATGCGGCGGCCTCCTGGTTACCTGTGCGCCAGGCGAGTGCCGGTCGCTCGACTCAACGGCGGCTTGTGGCTCGTGCGCCAACGACTGCACCGCCGTCGAAATGTCGGTGCCAGGCCTCGAGGTGGACGCCACCGGCTGTCAGTTGGACGCGGTCCCGTACTGCACGGTCACGCTGAGCGAGGACGTGCGCCGGAACTGCAGCGCCGCGTGTGCCGACCAGTCCCTCGAGTGCGACACCACCGAGCAGCACTTCGGCGGCTATGCGTCAGGGTACTGCGCCGAGCCGTGCTCGCCCCTGGATTCGCCCTGCGCGGGAGGCAACGGCACCTGCACCACCGTGGACGTGGAGGGCACCCCCACCGACCTGTGCATCTGGACGAGCACCGACGTGAGCATGTTCCCCGCGTGCTCGCAGACGTCGGACTGTGCCAACAGCGGGGTCTGCCAGCCGCTGTCGGGTGACGTGGTGGGCGCGCCGCTCAGCTGCTCGGAGACCCCACCGGCCACCTTGCCGGCCGTCACCGAGCTCGGCACGCAGACCGGCGACTTCGACTTCGCGCAGATGTACTGCCAGTGCCGCCGCCCCTGAGCGCTCAGCAGGGCGACGCCAGCATGGAGCCCGAGGTCACAGCACCGCTCCCGAAGGGCTCCCGCCCAGCCCGCTGGAACGCCTGGCGCGTGGTGTTCGCCTCCACGCTGGCCGTGGCCTTGGTGGAGGTCATCGGGCACTACAACGTCCAGTCCCGCGTGGTGCCCGAAGACGACTGGCGCGCCGCCGCCGCCGTGCTGCGCGCCGAGGTGCAGCCCACCGACACCATCCTGGTGGCGCCCGACTGGGCCTCGCCGGTGGCGCGCATGGCGCTGGGCGACCTGATGACCGAGCCGCGCGCGGCGTACTCGGACCTGGCGGGCTTCACGCGCGCCTTCGAGCTGAGCGCGCGCGGGCGGCGTCACCCGGACCTCGTGGGGCGAGAGCCCACCTCCGTGCAGCGCGTGGGTGCGCTCACGCTGCGCGAGTACGCCCTCGGGGAGTCGCCCGTGCTGTTCGACCTGACTGCCCACCTCGAGCAAGCCAGCGTCAGCGTGCGGCGGCGCAGCGGGGAACAGCCCTGCCCGTGGCGCAGCAGCTCGCTCGGGCGTGGAGGCCTCGGCGCAGGGCCCATGATGCCGGCCGCGCGCTTCGAGTGTGACCCGCGGCACGTGTGGGTGTTCGTGGGCCGCACCGTCAACGAGGACCTCCACCTGCGGCCGCGGCGCTGCGTGTGGCAGCACCCGGCGGAGGCCGGCAGCAGCGTGGTCACCACGTTCGAGGACGTGCCGCTGGGCGCGCGCCTGGTGCTGTACGCCGGGCTCTACTACGAGCACGAGCGCATGCTGGAGCACCCACCCTTCGAGCTGCGCGTGCACGTAGATGGGCAAGAGGTGGCGCACATGACCCACCGCGACGGCGACGGCTGGAAGCGCATCGAGGCCAACACCGGGCCGGCGAGCGCCGACCCGACGCGCCGCGGCCGCGTGCAGGTCGAGGTCTCGGCCAACGACCCGCACCTGCGCAGCGTGTGCTGGCACGCCGACATCCGCACGGCCGAGCGCCGGCCCAGCGAGGAGCTGCCGTGAGCGCCATGAACAGCGAGGCGCCAGGCCCCCTGCGCGCCGCCCAGCGCAGCGTCCACGCCGCCGACTACGTCATTGGTGCGGCGCTCGCACTGGCCTACGTGCTGCTCCTGGTGGGCACCGAGCCCGCCCTCGCCATGAGCCGCGACGAGAGCTTCTACGTGACGGCCGCCGAGGACTACGCCGGCTGGTTCGAGCAGCTCTACCGCGAACCGCGCGCCGCGCTCGAGCAGGCGGCCGTGGACCGCGCGTGGGACTACAACAACGAGCACCCCCCGCTGGCCAAGTCGGCCTTCGCGCTCTCGTGGCTGCTGGACCAGCACTTCGACCTGTTCGAGCGTGACTCGCTGGCGCATCGCTTCCCCGCCATGCTCATGAGCGGGGCGCTGCTGTTCCTGATCTACCTGTTCGGCGCGCGCGTCTTCGGGCGCCAGGCCGGCGTGTTCGCCGCCGTGAGCTTCGCGCTCTTGCCGCGCGTCTTCTACCACGCGCACCTCAACGCCTTCGACGTGCCCATCACCTTGATGATCACGTGGACCACCTACTGCTACTGGCGCTCGCTCACCCGCCCGCGCTGGGCCATCCTCACGGGCATCGCCTTCGGCATGTCGCTGGCCACCAAGCACAACAGCTGGGTGTTGCCGGGCATCTTCGGCATCCACTTCGCGTGGGTGGCGTGGAACGAGCGCAGCTACCGCAAGGCGCACCCGCGCCTGCCGGCGCGCCTGTCGCTGGTGCCGCGCTGGCTCTTCAGCATGCTGCTGATCGGCCCCGCGCTGTTCGTGGCCATGTGGCCGTGGCTCTGGCACGACACGCTCGCGCGCTTCGGCCAGTACGCGGGCTTCCACCTGCACCACGAGTACTACAACATGGCGTACTTCGGGGTGAACTACTTCCAGCCGCCCTTTCCCATCAGCTACCCGTTCGTGATGATGGCCTACACGGTGCCGCTCACGCTGCTGCTGCTCAGCGCGCTGGCGCTGCTGGAGCGCGCCCGTGCGTTGGTGCCGCGCGCGTGGCTCGCGCGCCTCTGGCCGCGTGGCAGCTACCAGGCCGACCGGCGCGCCACCGACGTGCTGCTGGTGGGCGCGCTGTTGGCGCCCCTCGTGATCATCGCGCTTCCCAGCACGCCCATCTTCGGCGGCACCAAGCACTGGTTCCCGTCGTATCCCTTCCTGTGCCTCTACGCGGGCTACGGCTACATGCGGCTGGCCCGCTTGCTGCGTCCCATGATCGCGCCGCGGCTGGCCGCGCGCGGCCTCGAGGGGCTGGCCGGCACGCCCATGCGGCTGGTGTTCGGCGCCGTGTTGCTGGCCCCGAGCGCCATCGAGACCATGCACAGCCACCCCTTCGGGCTGTCGCACTACACCTACCTGGCGGGCGGTGTCCCGGGCGCCGCCGACCACGGCATGAACCGTCAGTTCTGGGGCTTCACCACGGGCAGCGTGGCGCCCTGGCTGCTCACGCAGATGCCCGAGGGCGGCACCGTCTACGTGTGCGACACCACGTTCCAGGCCGTGAGCATGCTGCACCGCGACGGGGTCTGGCCCGCGTCCATCCGGCCCACGCCCAACTTGGCCAGCGCCGACTTCGTGCTGGTGCACCACGAGCACCACTTCGCCGAGGTGGAGTTCCAGGCCTGGGTGGCCTTCGGCTCGCTCACCCCCGCGCACGTGCTCACGTACGACGGGGTCCCCATCGTGACCATCTACGAGAACCCACGCCGACGTACACAGCGACGATCAGCGCGCCCGTGAGCACCGCGAGCGCCGTGTAGAAGCTGGTCAACCCTTCCTTGGTCCAGCCGTACTCCATCATGAGGCGGTCGAGGTCCCCACCCCCATCGTGGCTGCCGCCGAAGATGGTCCCCGTGGGCAGCAGCGCGCGGCCGAACGCGATGCCGAACCACAGGCGCGTGGCCGCCACCCACGTGGCGAACGCCGGGAAGATCAGCACCAACCGGAAGAAGTCCCAGCGCAGGCGGTCGGGCATGCGGAAGTAGAAGCTGACGATCAGCAGCGCGCTCACCCAGAACTCGCCGGCCACGCCGCCCAAGATGGTCCACTCGAAGGAGCGGTCGTTCGAGATGCCCAGCGAGAAGAACCCCAGCAGCAGCAGGAACAGAGCGGCGAGCGCAACGCCGAAGGGGCGGCGCTCGCGATACGAGTGGACCGCCAAGACGCCCAGCAGGAACACCATGCCGAAGCCCACGAAGAGCGACTGCTCCTCTTCCCAGAAGGTCACGCCGCAGGGCAGCGGCAGCGCGCGGCGGCTGCTCAGCCAGCTGGGGATGGCGTGGCCCAGCTCGTGGATGAAGATCTGCGCGGGCAACATGAGCGTCATGGCGCCCTCGCTGCTGGTGATGAGCAGCGCGAACAGCGCGGCCAGCGGATAGGTGCCGAGCTCCAGCCACGGGTGGTCGAAGGGCACGCGGTCGGGGCGGTCCACGGGCGCGCCGTCGTCGCTTTCACCGCGCAGCACCGCGCGGATCTCGTCGGTGCTGGGGAGCACCTTCGGCTGCCCCCGCTCCATGGCCTCGTCCACTGTTGCGGCGGGCAGCGAGGTGCGCGAGGTGGCCGAGAGCGACGCCACCGCGCCCTTGCGCTGGCTCCCGCGCAGGCCGTCCAGCACCGCGCGCGTGAGCAAGACGCCGCCGCACACGCGGCAGCGCAGCAGCTCGCCCGCGTCACACTCCGCCTCGCACACCTCGTGGGTATGACAGCTGGGGCAAGTGGCGAAGTCCGTCGCCAGCGGAGGGATCAGCGGCGCCCGGGTCTCGGGAGCATGCCCCACCAGCTTCTCGAGGTCACCGGCGTCTAGCCAGAGCCGCTCACACGTGGTGCACAGGCCCGCCAGCACGCCCAGCCGCTCGGGCCGGTCCGCCAGCGTGGGGGTCTTGCAGCCCGGGCAGATGCGGTCGTCGAGCAAGGACGCCCCCGGCTAGAGGACGTTGGGCTCGTCTACGTGGTCGGCGTCCGCGTCGTCGTCTTCCAGCTCGTCCACCACCGGGGGACCGGCCGCGAGACTGCGCTCCGGCCCGCGCACCATGGAGATGATGGTCTCCACGATGCCGATGAGCACGTAGCTGGCCAGCAGCCAGACCAGCGCGATGGACGCGTGGTAGCGCAGCGCGAGGAACGCCGTGGAGCCCACCGCCAGCGCCACGAACAGGACGGTGCGCGCCGACAGCTTGAGGTCTTTGAACGAGCGGAAGCGCACCGTGCTGACCATGAAGAACGAGAGCGTGACGACCACGCCCGCGATGAGCACCGTGGTGCCGAACAGGCGCGTGTCCGTGGCGGTGTTGGCCACCACCAGCGAGATCAAGATGCCTGCCGCCGCCGGGATGGGCAGGCCCAGGATGTACTTGCCCGGCTTCTTGGGCGCGCCGCTCTCTTCCGTGGCCAGCACGTTGAAGCGCGCGAGGCGGATGGTGCCGCAGGCCACGTAGCCGAAGGCGATGGCGATGCCGACCGCGCCCAGCTTGTGGAGGGACCAGCGGTAGACCAGCACGCCCGTGGCGACGCCGAACGAGATGACGTCGGCCAGCGAGTCCAGCTGCACCCCGATGGCGCTCTGCGTCTTGGTCATGCGCGCCACGCGTCCGTCGATGGTGTCGAAGAACATGGCGAACACGATGAGCAGCGCGGCGCGGTAGTAGTCGTCGTCCGTGGCCTCGGGGCCACCGCAGACCAGCACCGCGTAGAACCCGCAGAGCACGCTCGAGAGCGTGAACAGGTTCGGCAGGATGAACAGGCTGCGCCGGAGGTCGACTTTCTTCATCGCCTGGGCACGCTATCACGGCTCGCTGCGGATTGCATGAGCGGTGCTCGGCCGGCGGGAGCCAGCCCGGCCTCAGGGCAGCGGCGGCGTGGGGGTCAGGGTCTTGAAGAGCTGGTGGAAGCCCCACACCTCGATGGCGCGCAGGCTGCCGAACTGGACGCCGAAGCCATCTGGCTTGTTCCAGCGCACGATGCCCTCGCAGACGGTGTCTTCCTTGAGCGACGGGAGGCGGAACGTGACCTTCACGGTGGTGCCGTAGGGCACCTGCAGCTCGGACAGCAGGTACATGCCGCCCAGGCTCACGTTCTGTGTGCGCGTGGGAACGGGCTCGGCCGCCTCACCCTCGACGCCCTGAGGCGCGATGAGGACGGGCAGGTCACAGTCGTATCGCTCATGAACGCGGCGTCCAGTCACCAAGTACCTCGCAGCGACCGCTACCGGCCGGGCCAACAATGAGCCTTGGAGTTAGCCCCGACGCCGCTTCAAGTCAACCGCCAACCACGCCCGTCGCTCTGCTATCCTGGCGCATCCCATGACCGTGAGCGCCATGCCCGAGGACACCAAGGCCCCCCGTCGGGGGCGCGGCCTGACGCCCTCTGGGGCCCGCCTGATCGTCACCACCGTGGCCGCCAGCTGCGCGTTCGTGGTGCTGGCGCTGCCGCGTCCGGTGGCTCCCCAGCCGCCCGTCCTGTTCCCCGCCGACGCCGAGCGCGAGCTGCCCGAGACGCTGGCCCGCGAGCAGGAACAAGCCCGTGCCGCACAGGGTCTCACGGGCCAGGCGTTCGAGCGGCTGCAGCGGCTCGAGGCCGAGCAGGGGCGCGCCGAAGTGGGCCCGGGCGAGCCCGCCGGCGTGTCGCAGGAGCGGCACCTCGGCCTCATGCGGCTGCTGGTGCTGGTGGAGCGCGAGCACGAAGGGGCCACCGTGGCGTTGCGTGCCGAGGCGCTGGTCGGGCTGTGGCCCGCGCTGCGCGGTGCGCTCGAGCCCACGGCCGAGCAAGAGGCGCTTGGCAGCTTCCCGCGCATGCTGGAGCGCTACGGTGCCGCACGCGATGGCCGCCGCCTGGCTCCCAAGAGCGTGGTGCACGCCATGTTCAAGGCGCGCTGGAACGTGCTGCACGGGCTCGACCAGACCGACGGCTTCACGCCCGCCGAGGCGCGCGCCTTCTGGGGCTGGGCGGCCGCCAACGCGCCGGCCGAGGCGCACGCGCTGCGCCTCGAGGCCATTCGCGGGTACGCCGAGGCCGATGGTCCAGCCACGCGCGAGCTGGTGGCCTACGGCGCCTACCACGCCGAAGAGTACGCTCGCGCCGCGCGGCTCTACGACGAACTCTTCGAAGAGACGGGATTCCTTCGGCACCGGAATCACGGGCGCGCGGCGCTGCTGGCGAGCGAGTAACCGCGCAAACGACGCTTGATTTCTACGGCCAGACTGGAGTACCAGTGGCCGCATGGAAGCTGCTCCCGCGACCGCGCCCTACGCGCCCCAGATGGTCCACGCTCCGAGCGGTGTGCCGCACGAGATCACGCACGGGCCGTCCTTCGCCATGCTGCGTGTGGACCTGCCCGCCAACGTGGAGGTGGTCACCGAGGCCGGCTCCATGGTGGCGCGCCACAGCCACGTGAAGATGGACGTCAAGCTCAACGCCGGCTCGGCGTCGGGCTTCTTCGCCAAGTTCAAGGCCTTCATGATCGCCATGATCCGCAAGATCATCGGCGGCGAGACCTTCTTCGTGAACCACTTCTCGTCGGCCAACGGCGGCAGTGTGTGGATCGCCCCGCAGATGTCGGGCCAGATCACGCACCGCCGCATGAACGGCGAGACGCTCACGCTCAGCTCGGGCGCGTTCCTCGCCTCGGTCGGCACGTTCGACGTGAAGATGAAGTTCGGCGGCATCCGCAGCCTGCTGGCCAAGGAGGGCGCGTTCTTCCTCAAATCCAGGGCCAGGGCGACCTCTGGTTCAACAGCTACGGCGGCGTGCACGCGGTGCCCGTCAACGGCCAGTACCTGGTGGACAACGGCCACCTGGTGGGCTTCGAGGGCAACCTCACGTTCGACATCAAGACCGCGGGCGGTGGCCTGATGGGCTTCATGGCGTCGGGCGAGGGCCTGGTCTGTCAGTTCAACGGCACGGGCACGGTCTACCTGCAGTCGCGCAACACGGGCGCGCTGGTGGACTGGATCACCCGGCTCCTTCCTCTTTGATCCCAGCGCGGAGTCTCAAGCATGCAATTCGAGATCGCATACAGGCCCGGCCAGTCCATGGCGCGGGCGGTCCTCGCCCCCGGGGAGCAGCTGGTGGCCGAGTCCGGCGCCATGGTGGGCATGTCCACCAACGTGCACATGGAGACGAGCGCGGGCGGCATGAAGGCGGGCTTGAAGCGCCTGTTCGGCGGCGAGTCGTTCTTCCGCAACACCTTCACCGCGCAGGGCGGCCCCGGCGAGGTGCTGCTGGGCCAGGTGCTGTGCGGCGACATGATCGCGCTCGACATGAACGCCGAGGGCTACTTCGTGCAGTCGGCCAGCTACATCGCTAGCTCCGCCGGCGTGAACATCGACACCAAGGTGGGCGGCTTCCGCAGCTTCTTCGCCGGCGAGGGCGTCTTCGTGCTCAAAGCCACCGCGTCGGCCCCCGGCCAGCTGCTGGTGGGGGCCTTCGGCGGCATCCAAGAGCTGCGCTGCGACGGCAACATCGTCATCGACACGGGGCACCTGGTCGCGTGGGACGCGGGCCTCCAGTACAAGGTGGGCAAGAGCGCCGAGGGCTGGCTCGACAGCTTCCTCTCGGGCGAGGGCCTGGTGTGTCACTTCAGCGGCCAGGGCCGCATCTGGATTCAAACCCGCAACCCCGTGGAATACGGGCGCGGCGTGGGGGCCATGCTGCCCCCGCGGGAGGCCTGAGCATGCAGTACCAGCTGGTGGACAAGCCCGACTTCGCCGTCATTCAGGTGCGCTTCGATCAACCCGGTGAGCAGCTCATCGCGGAGTCGGGCGCCATGGTGGCGCGTGACGCCGGCATCGAGATGAAGAGCTCCATCCAGGGGGGCTTGGGCGGCGCGCTCAAGCGCAAGATGCTGGGCGGCGAGAGCCTCTTCCAGAACACGTTCACGGCCACGCAGGCCGGGCAGAGCATCTGGCTCGCGCCCGCGCCCGAGGGCGACATCGTGAACCTGGACATGAACGGGCAGCACGAGCTCATGCTCAACTCGGGGGCCTACCTGGCGTCGGCGCCCACGGTGAACCTCGACACCAAGTGGGGCGGCGCCAAGGGCTTCTTCAGCGGCACCGGCTTCTTCCTGCTCAAGTGCTCGGGCCACGGCCCGCTCTTCTTCAACGCCTTCGGCGGCATCCACGCGGTGGACGTGGGCCCCGCCGGGTACATCGTGGACACCGACCACGTGGTGGGCTTCACCACCGGCCTCAACTACCAGGTCACCAAGGTGGGCGGCCTCAAGAGCCTGTTCCTCGGCGGCGAGGGTCTGGTCTGCCGCTTCCAGGGGCAGGGCCGCCTGTGGATCTCCACGCGCGCCCCGGGCGGGCTCGCGTCGTTCCTGCACCCGTTCCGGCGGGTGAAGCCGAAGAGCAACTAGCCAAAGCCCGCGATCACGGCCCACGTAGTCGTAGTCGTAGTCGTGGACGTTGACGTGGTCGTCCTCGTGCTCGTTGACGTGCTCGTGCTCGTGCTCGTACTCGTCGGCCTTGACGGCGACGACCCCGTGAGCGCGACCCAGCCGAGCTCTCTGGCACTGATGCGCTGGGCCGCTTGGATCGGGAATTAGTCCAAAAAACAAGGACAATTGGCACCCCGGGTTGAAACGGTTGAAACCCGGGGCAGCATCCCAGGCCTGGGCAGGAGCGGAAGTCCCCCCCTCCGGGGGCGGACTGCGAAGTCGAGAAGCTGGCTCCGTTGTCGCGGTGGTGCTCGGACGACTCGAGCTCGGGACCCGAGGGGCCGCCGAATTTCGTGAGCGCAGTCCTCCACGAAGGGGGGACTTCCGCTTCATTCGGGGCCTGGGATGCTGCCCCCGAACTTCAGTAACTTCAGTCCGGGGTGCTAAATGAGCCTTGAATCAAGGGCTATGGTGAGGATCGGCCGAGCTCTGTCGAGCCCTGGGTCGTCGCCTTCGTCGTCGAGGCCACGAATACGAGCACGAGCACGAGCACGTCAACGAGCACGAGGACGTCCACGTCCACGTCAACGTCAACGTTCCTCCACGTCCACGTGGGAGGAGGATTCAGCTGCGGTGGTCGACTCCCGCGAGCCACGCTGATAGAAAGCGGGCTCCGTGACGTCGCCCGCGCAGCCCGATCCCACTCCCGAGAGCGAGCGCGCGCCCGTGCTCAGCGTGGTCATGCCCGCCTACAACGAGGAGGCCACGGTGCTGGCCACCATCGAGCGCGTGCTGGCCGTGCCGCTCGACCTCGAGCTCATCGTGGTGGACGACGGCTCGGTGGACGCCACGCGCACGCTGCTGCACCAGCACTACAGCGAGCACCCGCGGGTGCGCGTGATCTTCCAGCCCTTCAACCAGGGCAAGGGGGCCGCGTGCCGCACGGGCTTCGCGCACGCGCGCGGGCAGTACGTGGTCATCCAGGACGCCGACGCGGAGTACGACCCCAACGAGCTGCCCAAGCTGCTGGAGCCGCTGCTGGACGACCGCGCCGAGGTGGTGTTCGGCAGCCGCTACCTGCACGCCGCCCCCGCGCTGCGCCGCAGCTGGCACACGCGCGCCAACGGCGTGTTCACGGCCATGAGCAACGCCGTCACGCCCATGAAGTTCACGGACGTGCACACCTGCTACAAGCTGGTGCGGCGCGACATCCTGCTGGGCCTCGAGCTGCGCGAGCCGGGCTTCGGCATGGACCAAGAGCTGGCCATCAAGGTGGCGCAGCAGGGCTGCCGCATCGTGGAGGTGCCCATCCGCTACGAGCCGCGCGGGTATGCGGCGGGCAAGAAGCTGGGCCCGCTCGACGCCGCGCGCATCGCCTGGTGCATCGCCAAGTACGGCGTGCCCGGGCTGCTGCGCTGAGCGGGCAGCGGCCTACTCGAGCGGCGCTCCACGCAGACCATGATGCTGGGCCACGCGCTGCAGCGTGGCGAGCAGGGCCGCACGCTCGTCCGCGTCCAGGTGGCCAAAGGCCTCTGCGTCGTTCTGGTCGGCCAAGGCCGCGAGCTGCGGCACCAGGCGGCGACCCGCAGCCGCGAGGGCGACTCGCTGGGCCCGACGGTCGTGCTCGTCGGCCACGCACGTGACTAGGCGCTTGGCCACCAGGCGGTCCACCAGCTTCGAGACGGCCCCGCGCGTGAGGCCCACGCCCTCGGCCAGCTGGCTGGGGCGCGCGCTGGCATGGTCGAAGAGCCAGCGCAGCACCACCCACTCGGCCACGGTGACGCCTTGCGCTTCCACCTTGGTCTTGAAGGCGTGCGACACGTGGTTGGACACGAAGCGCAGCCAGTAGCCCAGGTGGGCTTCGAGCGCGCTGGTCACTCCGGGGCCTTGGGGAAGAGCTCCACGTGGGTCTCGGCGGTGCGCCCGTAGTAGACCACGCGCTTGCCGAGGAACGACACCAGGTAGCCCGCGCAGCCGGCGCCGCGCACCTTGCTGCAGAAGCCCAGGTACGTGTAGCCGGGGGCGTTGGCCTGCGCCTCGCGCACGGCCTGCTCCACGATGCTGGCCTCGAAGGCCGGCGCTACGGGGCCCGCGATGTCGTGAGCGGCCACCTCGGCGCCCTCGCCGTTGGGGAGGTGGTAGGTGACGACGCCACGCCGGTAGTCCACGTGGTAGCCCTCGAAGCCCGCTTCCAGCAGGGCGCCGATGATGGCGGGGAAGCTCATGGTGCCGTCGTGAGCCGCGTGCATGCAGCGCTCGGCCGTCTCTCGCTGGGTGGGGTTCATGCTGACCTCCAATTCACCATGACGGCATATGGTTTCCTAGGCAACTAAATGGTGGACGACGGCGCATGCGTGCGCTTCGCGGTAGGCGCGTGGCCACGGCAACGGTACCCTCGCGGGATGGCACGCATCCTGTTCACGCCTCCCACGTCGGAGTACCAGGTCCCCACCGACGGCAGCTTCCGCATCCGCAAGGCGCCCACCAAGCCCCCCAAGGACATGCGCGGCGATGACGCCAAGAAGGAGAACCAGCAGGCCCTCAAAGAGCACGTGAAGGTCATCTCCGAGCTGCAGGAGCGGCTCTACGCGGCGGACCGGCACAGCGTGCTCCTGGTGTTCCAGGCCATGGACGCGGCCGGCAAGGACGGCACCATCCGCGCGCTCTTGAGCGGCGTGAACCCGGCAGGCTGCAACGTGCAGGCGTTCAAGTCGCCGTCCAGCAAGGAGCTCGACCACGACTTCTTGTGGCGCGTCAGCCAGGCGCTGCCGGAGCGCGGGCGCATCGGCGTGTTCAACCGCAGCCACTACGAAGAGGTGCTGGCCGTGCGCGTGCACCCGCCCTACCTCGAGGCGCAGAACCTGCCCACGCCGAAGGCCAGCGGCGCCGACGTCTGGAAGCACAGGCACGAGTCCATCAACGAGTTCGAGAAGCACCTGGCGCGCAACGGCACGGTCATCCTCAAGTTCTTCCTGAACGTGTCGAAGGAGGAGCAGCGTGTGCGCCTCCTGGCTCGCATCGACGAGCCCGACAGCAACTGGAAGTTCGACCCGCGGGACCTGCGCGAGCGCGCGCTGTGGCCGCAGTACATGCACGCCTTCGAGGACACGCTGCGCAGCACGTCCACGCCGTGGGCGCCGTGGTACGCCATCCCGGCCGACGACAAGGCCTTCATGCGCCGCGAGATCGCGCGTTTGGTGCGCGAGACCATGGAGGGCTTGAAGCTCAAGTTTCCGAAGGTATCCTCTGAGCAACTGGCCGAGATGAAGCGCCTGCGTGAGGTGCTGGCGGCCGAGTGAGCACAGCGGTTGATGGCGAGTGAGGTCTTTCGAATTGGCGTGGTAGGCGACGTTCACCAGCAATGGGACGAAGAGGACGCCCTCGCTCTCGACGCCCAAGGCTACGACTTGATCCTGATCACGGGTGACCTCGGCAGCTACCGCGCGAACGACGCCGCGGTGGTGGCGCGCCGCGTGGCTGCGCTGCGCACGCCAGCCATCGCCATCGCCGGGAACCACGACGCGGTGCACGCGGCGCAGCTCATCTCGGAGGCCATCCCGCAGGCCAAGCTGCTGCGCACGCTGCTGAGCGTGGGCCAGCACGCGCGCGTGGACGCGCTGAGCCAGGCGCTCGGGCCCGTGACGCTGGGCGGCTACAGCGTGCACCCGGTGAACGAGCGGCTGTACGTGGTGGTGGCGCGCCCGCACTCCATGGGCGGCCCTTCGCTCGCGTTCGTGCCGCAGCTGAGCACGCGCTTTGGCGTGAAGACCATGGAGGACTCGGTGGCGCGCCTGACCGCCTGTGTGGACCAGACCCCGCCGGACGCGCTGCTGGTGTTCCTGGCGCACAACGCCTGCACGGGGCACGGGGCCACGCGCACCGACATCGCGGGGCGTGACTTCCACCGCGACGAGGGCGACTGGGGTGACCCCGACCTGCGCGCGGCCCTGCAGCACGCGAAGGCGCAGGGCCGGCGCGTTCTGGCCGTGGTGTCGGGCCACATGCACCTCTCGCTGCGCGGGGGCGGCTGGCGCACGGACCACGTGCTGGAGGACGGCACCCTGCACCTGAACGCGGCCGACGTGCCGCGGCATCGCCGGGACAAGCGCGGCGGGCCGGTGAGCGCTCGGCACCACGTGCGCCTGCTGGTGGACCTGAGCGCCGGCACTGCCCGCTGCGAGCACGTGTGGGTGCCCACGGGAGAGCGCGGCGAGGTGCAGGGCACGCGCATGTCGCAGGTGCCTTAGGGGCCGCCGGGGGCCCGGAGGGCCCCGTTCATCGCCGAACGTAGACGTGGTCGTAGACGTAGACGTGGTCGTAGCCGTACTCGTGCTCGTTGACGTGCTCGTGCTCGTGCTCGTACTCGAGTCCCCACCCCCCGCCGCGCATCGCCGAGCCGCGTGCGATTGGGAACTCCACGTAGCCGCGGAGAATCGTTTTGGAGCAGTCTGTGGCAATGGCCGCGGAATCGATGGAGCAGGTGTCGGCTCGGGGCGGCGAGAGTGGCTGTCGGTCGACATCGATGTCGGCGAGTACGAGCACGAGCACGAGCACGTCAACGAGCACGAGTACGGCTACGACCACGTCTACGTCAACGTCAACGTCTACGTTCGTTGTCGGCGACATCTGGAGCCGCGACGGAAAAGGGACGGGCGGAACACCCGAAGATGTCCCGCCCGTCTGAGCTTTCGGGGGCCCTCAGCTGGGAGCGTCCCGTACGAGCTAGTTAGCTCGTCAGGCCCGTTCGCAGTGAGAGCCCGAATCTACTTGAACAGTTCATATTGCTCGCCTCCCCGGCTATAGCCGGCGTCCCGGGGTCTCTGGCGGTCCGAAGAGCACCAGACCTCAGAAGGGACGTTTCTGAAGTGGGGGCAACCGCCCCGTGGTTCGCTGTCCCGATTCCTCGAAAGGATTCACACCGTCGTGGGGCACGAGGCCCAATCGGTTCAGGGGGATTTGGAGCGTACGGGGACGTAGTGCTCACCTCCCCACCCTACGGACCGGGATCGCGGGTGTAAAGCCCTGGAATCACTCGGGCTGCATTTCCGCTGAACGACAAGACGGAATGTGCAACAAAGCTGGGGATGTCCGACACCGTGAGCACGCTCCGCGCGGCCCAGCGCGCCTTCGACGCGGGCGACTTTCGTGAGGTGCGACGGATCGCCCAGCCCCTCGCCCAGCACCCCGACGCGGACACCGCGCGCGAGGCGCTCTCGCTCCTGGGCAAGATCTCCCCGGACCCAGCGCAGTACGCCGTGCTCGGGCTCTCGCTGCTGTTCTTCGTGATCGCCACCCTCTGGTACGCCCCCTGATGACCCACCTTCGCAGCTCCCTTCCGGCTCGCCTCGCGCGCCCCGGCCGCCTCGTGCTCTCCCTCCTGCTGGTGGCTGCCGCGCTGGCGGGCTGCAAGGGCGGCGCGGGGGCCGAGGAACCCATCGCCGCCCGCCACCAGCCCGCGCGCCTCATGCCGCTGGCCGAAGGCAACGTCTGGACATACGACGCCTACGACCAAGACGGCCACGGCCCCACCATCGCCGGCATCCAGGTCACCGCCGTGAGCGACACCGAGTTCGTGGTGTCGTCGCTGTTCGCCCAGAACTCGCGCGAGACCTACCAGATTCGCCCCGAGGGCATCTACCTGCCCGACTCCGGCGCGTGGCTGCTGCGCGCCCCCGTCACGGTCGGCCAGCGCTGGCCCACCCGCAACGAGCGCCAGGCCGAGGTGGTGAACACCAACCTCCGCATCGAGACCCCGCGCGGCACCTTCGAGGGCTGCGTGCAGGTCAACGAAGACGGCGGCGAGATGGAGATCCACGTGGAGACGGTCTACTGCACGGACATCGGCGCGGTGGCGATGGCGTCCAGCATGACGTCGGACATGACGGGGATGACCGTCACGCAGCGTGCGGAGCTGCGGGAGTACGTGGTGGGGGCGGCGGAGGAAGAGGGCGAGGACTGAGCGTCCGGATGGCAGGCGGCTTGAAAGAAACACCCCCCCAACCACCACCCAGACCCACCGGGCCATGCCCACGACTGCGGAGTCACGCGACCGCAGCTGCGAACTGCGTGAAGAGGTCGCCGGGTAGCGAGTGGGCGAGGCGCCAGGTGATGGCCATGGGCTGCTCGCCGCGGTGATCCACGTAGGTCGCGGGGCCCAGGAACCAGAAGGCGCGGTCGTTGGCGTGGAGGCGAGCGAAGAGCAGCATGCTGTGGCCGTCTCGGACGTGCGTCTGGTAGCGGCGGCCGGTCTCGCCGTCAGCCCGGACGACGCCTTGGCTCTCCCAGTGGATGAGATCGCGCGAGATGGCGTAGTCGCGATAGCGGGTGGTGGGGGAGAAGCCGGCGCCGGTCTTGTCGAGGGTGAAGGCCAACAAGTCGGCACGCTGCTCTGGCAGGTGACGCACGCCCGTCTGCCACGCGGCGACCTTGGCGCTGTCACCCACCCCAAAGGCCGCGAGGATCTCGATGCGGGTGTAGCGGGCGTGAACGACGAGCGGGACGTCGGGATGTGTGTCGAGGGGCGCCTGCACGTGATCCACCTGCTCAGACAGCAGCGCCATCAGCTCTGCTGTCTCAGTGAGCACCTGCGGGTGCTCGAAGAGCGTGGGCCAGGCTTCGCTCGAGGGTTGGTCCTTCTGAAACACCTGGTCACCCAGCTGCGCCGCCAGCATGCGAGCGTATCGCCGGTCACGCCCGTTGAGCTTGCTCCATGCCGGGCAGCGCTTGGCCGTCAGCAGCCGCGTGTATGCCTCGATGCGCGCTGTGTCGTCGACGTGAAGCAGGCGCCCCACGGCGCGGCGCAGCGGTACTTCGTGTGGACCGCTGGGCAGGACAGCCAGCCCCGCGTCGGCGCACAGGTCACTCCAGCTCTTTGCACCCGAGTAGACGTCGTCGAGGTCGAGACCGGTCTCGCGGAGGTAGTCCAACAGGGCAGGCCGCGTCTGCTGTGCGAGGGCGCGCAGCTCCCTCACCTTGTCGGCCCAATTCGACGGGACCGCACGACGCAGGCTCTCTAGGACCACGTCGCGCGACACCCGGTCGAGCTGCATGTGGCAACCCGCAGGCAGGTACGGAAAGCCCTGCGCCACCTGGGTCTCGAGCTCCCGTCGAGTGCCACCGAGCAGCGCGCGCAGCTTGAGATCGAAGCGGAACTCCGCGCGGTGGATGCCCACGAAGTCGAGCACGGTGCACACCGCCTTGTTGCGTGAGCGACGCAGGCCGCGCCCGAGCTGCTGCAGAAACAGCGTCGCGCTCTCGGTGGGGCGCAACAGCAAGAGCGTGTCCACGTCCGGCAGGTCCACGCCCTCGTTGAATAGGTCCACGGAGAACACCACTCGGACGGAACCCTCGCGCAGTGCTTCGAGCGCATCCTCACGCGCCTGGGCCGTGCTCTCGCCCCACACCGCCCGACTCTCGATGCCGTGCTCGCTGAAGAAGCGCGCCATGTAGCGCGCGTGGTCCACGCTGACGCAGAAGCCGAGCGCCCGGAACGAGGACGCATCGTCGAGGTGTTCGTGCAAGCTCTGCAGCACGTGCCGCGCCCACACGTCGTTGCCCGTCATCACGTTCCCGAGGCTCTCGACGTCGTAGCCATGACCGCGACGCCAGGGGACCTTGCGGAGGTCCAGGCCGTCGTGGACACCGTAGTACACGAAGGGCGCCAGGCGATGCTGGTCGATGGCATCCCAGAGCCGCAGCTCGGCCGTGATGCGCCCTCCGAAGTGGCTCAGCACGTCGAGCTGATCGCTGCGCTCCGGGGTGGCGGTGAGCGCCAGCAGCTCACGTGGCGCGAGGTGCGCGAGCAGGCCTTGATACGACTTGGCCGCCGCGTGGTGGAACTCGTCGATGACCACCACGTCGAAGTGGTCGCGCGCCAGGCTGGCGTAGCCGCTCGCGTGCAAGCTCTGGATGGATGCGAAGACGTGCTCGAAGTCTTCGGGCCGCTGACCATCGACCCACAGCTCCCCGAAGCTGGCCTTGCGGAGCGCGTGTCGAAACGTGGCCAGCGACTGCTCGAGGATCTCCTTGCGGTGCGCGACGAAGAGCAGGCGTGCGCGCGGCAGGTGCTCGCGCAGGCGCGCGTAATCGACGGCCGCCATGACCGTCTTTCCCGTGCCCGTCGCGGAGACGATCAGGTTGCGGTGCTGACCGCGCGCCCGCGCGACGCTCAGCTGCTCCAGCATGCGCTCCTGGAAGGGCTCGGGGCGCAGCTCCACGGGGCTCAGGTAGATCTTGGGGCCCGACTGCTGCGCCGCACGCGCGTGCTCACGGAACTGCGCGTCGTCGAGCGGCACGAAGTCTCCGGCGTGCCAGTACGAGTCGAACACGGCGCTGACCTTCTCCACCACGGCCGCGTTTCGCGCCCCCGAAGCCCGCACGTTCCACTCGAGGCCGGTCACCTGCGCCGAATGTGTGAGGTTCGAGGAGCCGATGAAGGCCGTCGAGTACCCCGAGTCGCGATGAAACAGCCATGCCTTGGCGTGCAGGCGCGTCCCGCTCGTGTCGTACGAGACCCGCACGTCTGCCCCGATGTCGCGCAGCATCGTGAGCGCGGATAGCTCGGTGGACTGGGTGTAGGTGGTGGTCAGCACGCGCAGCGTTCCTGGCTGCGCTCCACAGTGCTTTCGTAGGGCGGCCTCGAACGGCATGAGACCGCTCCGTCGGATGAACGCCATCACTAGGTCGATGCGGTCCGCCGAGTCGATCTCACTGAGCACCTGCTGGCCCACGCGCGGCTCGCCGGGCGCGTTGGTCAACAGGGTGGTGTCGAGCAATGGGGTGAGCGGTGAGGCGATGTCCTCGAGCGAGCCATCGGGTCGGAGCTGCTGGATGGCGCGCAGCAGCTCGCCCGGTTGCACAGGGCGTGGGTCGTCCTGCGGCTTGCGGGGACGGTGGTCGCGCAGCGTGTCCAGCAGCGCTCGCGCCACCTTGACGCTCACCGCGACGCGTTCCTTGGCGGGCACGGAATAGAGCTCGCGCTCCACCACCCGGGCCAGGTGCAGGGCGATGCGGTCGGCAATCTCCTCACTCTCGGGGGACTGACGCTGCGCGTGGAGCGCAGGGTCGAGCGCGCTCAGCTCCTGCTCCAAGTCTTCGGTGATGAGGACTTCGTAGAGACCCCTGCGACGCTCGGACATGCCTCGAGCGTACAGGACACGGCGCTCCGAGAGGAACGCCACGCGAGCCCGCCTCAGCGCACGATCACGTCCCCCTGCAGCGCCGCGCCGCGCCACGGCGAGAACGTCCACCGCACGCGCGCAGGGAACGTCGGGCAGCGCGTCACCACGTACGTCACGTTGCCGCCCGCAGGCAGGGTGGCGCGGCGCGGGCTGGGGTAGACCTCGGGGCCGAGGGCTGTGAGGGGCTGGACGTCGATGTCCACCTGGAAGGGGTTGGTGGCGATGCCGATGACGCCGCCGGTGAGGTAGTCCACGGTCACGCTGCGGCTCGTGGTGTTGAGGAGCACGCCCACGATGCGCACCGCGTTGCCCGTGCGCTCCACGGTGGCGGTGAAGGTCACGCCGGGGATGGGCCAGGGGACCACAGCGTCGTCCGCCACGTCGCCGAAGGTGGTGCCCGGCGTGGAGGTGATGTCGTAGGCCTCGGTGCAGGCGTCGGACGGTCCGGTGACCGTGGCGCTGCTCTCGCCGGGGGCGCTGGGCGACGCAGCGGGCGAGCCACAACCAGCAATCAGGAGGGTGAGCAGGACCACGCGCATGGGGAACAGGCTAGCGCGCGACCGGGACCTCGTCTGCAAGTCTGTGGGCACTCACGGCGCTGCCACAGAGCTCGCAGGCAAGCAGGCCGACCGGAAGACGCGGCCCTCGGCGTCGCGCATCCACGTCTCCCACCCCGTCGGGCGAGCTCGGCAGCCGTACTCGTCCTCGTACGGGACACAGTCCCCTTCGGTCCAGGGCTCGGGGCCATCCACGCCCGCGTCGCTCACCGGGCCCGCGTCCGACTGGGCCACGCCGCCATCCAGGTCACCTCCGCACGCGCGTGCGGTGCAGCTGACGCCGCCGTTGCTGCACACGCACCAGTTGCAGCCGTCGTAGGTGGCGTAATAGGGCTGGGCGTCCACCACGCCGCAGGCTGTGCCGATGAAGCGAGCGTCGCAGGCGGAGTAGACCTCGACGCCGTCCACGTTGGTGAACCACCCGAGGGTCTGCGGTGGCCCTTGGTCGGGTGGGCCTTGATCGCCCCGGTCGTAGTCGTTTTCGGAGGGGTACACGCAGCAGCCCGAGACGCCCAACAGGCACAGCAGCCCCAGGAGCCTACCTCCTTGCCGCAGCAGCCAGCCGGTGCGTCCTCCGCTCAGCATCTAGCGAATGTAGCGGACGTCACCGGGGATCACACTCACCTCCCGCTCCCCGCCCAAACTCAACCATGCATCGAATTTGTTGCATTGACGCACAGGGTGGGGAAGTGTAAGGCTTACCCCTGCGGGTGTACCCATCCGCGCTCCCCACGCTGGAGGATGGAATGTCGCTCGACTTGGCTGACGTGCTTTACCCCTCCTTCTAGTTATACGATAGTCTATCGTAGTGTTCTCATGCGTACTCAAGAGTCCTCCCTCCGAATCCGATCGCTGGCCTTCAGCGGTCTCTCTCTGTGCCTCGCCCTGGGCCTCGCCTCATGCAGTGACAGCTCTCCCGCGCGCTACGAGGTCGAGGTCATCCGCACCGCCTACGGCGTGCCGCACATCATCGCCGACGACTGGGGCTCCGCGGGCTACGGCCTGGGCTATGCCTATGCGCAGGACAACTTCTGCGTGGTCATGCGTGAGATCGTGGCGTCCAACGGCGAGAGCGCGCGCTACTTCCTGCCGGGCGAGGGCGGCAACCTGAAGCAGGACTTCATCTGGCGGTACTACAACGCCGACGACCGGACCCAGCGCGAGTTCGTTCGGGAGCTGCCAGGCTACGCGCGGCAGACCCTCGACGGCTACGTGGAGGGCATCAACCGCCACTTCCGCGAGGTGGGCGTGGACGGCCTCGCGGAAGGCCCCGAGGGCTGCCGGGGCGCAGTGTGGGCGCGCGAGATCACGCTGCTGGACCTCGCCAAGATGTACCGCAAGCTCACGTTCCGAGCCGGCACCGAGGCGCTGGCGGGCGTGATGATCGACGCCGACGCCCCCATGGCGTCCACCGCCGCGCTCGACCCCGCCCTGCGCGAGCCGCTCAGCGCGCCCTTGGACGTGCGCCCAGAAGCCTATGCGCGCCTCGGGCTGACCGACCCGTCCGAGATGGGCAGCAACGCCGTCGCCTATGGCGCGGACGTGACGGACAACGGCCGCGGCCTGCTGCTGGGCAACCCGCACTTCCCGTGGTCCGGCATCGAGCGCTGGTACCAGAGCCACATCACCATCCGCGGCGAGTACGACGTGGCCGGCGCCAGCCTGCATGGCGTGCCCGTGATCAACATCGGCTTCAACGGTCACGTGGCGTGGTCGCACACGGTGTCCGCCACGCGGCGCTTCGTGTTCTACGAGCTCACGCTCGACCCGAACGACCCGCTTCGCTACGTGGTGGACGGCGAGTCGCGCGAGATCGAGCAGATCCCCGTCACCGCCGAGGCCCTCCTGCCCGATGGCAGCGTCGAGACGCGCTCGGAGACCATCTACATGACGGAGTACGGCCCTGTGATCAACGGCGGGTCGCTCAGCGCGCTGGCGGGGGGCTGGCCCATCAGCCTCACGGGCACGATCCTGGCCGTGACGGACATCAACCTCGAGAACACGGGCTTGGTGGAGGCGTGGGTGGAGATGGGGCGTGCCCGCAACATGGACGAGTTCGAGGACGCGCTCCGTGCGGTGACCATCCCGTGGGTGAACACCGTGGCCGCCGACCGCGATGGTCAGGCCTATTTCGGCGACGCCACGCGGACACCCGGCGTGACGGCCGAGCTGCGGGAGCGCTGCGCCAGCCGCAACTTCGGGAACATCCTCTACAGCGCCGCCGCCATCATGGCCCTCGATGGCTCACGCGCGGAGTGCGAGCTGATCACGGTGGACAGGGCCGCAGAGGGCGTGCTGCCCTACGACCAGCTGCCCACGCTGCGCACCACCGAGTATGCGGCGAACGCCAACGACACCTACTGGATCGCGAACCCACGGCAGCCCTTCGAGGGCTTCACGCCTGCCCTCGGGCCCACCGACTACGAGCAGCGCGTGCGCACGCGCCAGATGTTCCTCGAGGCTGACGCGCGCATCAACGGCACCGACGGCCGCGGTCCGGGTGGCATCAACATCGAGCAGCTGAAAGACATGATGTTCGACAGCGGGAGCTACGCGGCCACGCTCACCCTCGGCGGGTTCACCACGGCCTGCGAGGGCGTGGCCGACTGGAACGCGTATGGCGCCAACACGGCGCAGTACGCCGAGGCCTGCGCCCTGCTGGGCAGCTGGGACGGCCGGTTTCGGGGCGAGAGCGTGGGCGGCCACATCTTCTACGAGTCGTTCGTGCGGTTCGCGGACGACTTCGGCATCACGGGCGTCATCGGCGCGGGCGTATCGGATGACTACTGGCTCGTGCCGTTCGACGCGAACGACCCCGTCCACACGCCGCGCGACCTCGACCTCGCCAACCCCGTGCTCATCGAGGCGCTGCGCACTGCGCTGGCGGCGGGCGTGGACCGCTTGGTCACGGCCAGCCTGCCCATGAACGCGCCCTGGGAGGACCTTCAGTTCCGAATCGTGGGCGACGAGCGCATCCCCATCCACGGGATGGACGGCAAGCTCGGCTTCTCGGCGATGGGGTCCACGCTCGTGGACGGGGTGGGCTACATCCCGACTGGCGGAAACAGCTACATGCAGGTGGTGACGTGGGACGACAGCGAGTGCCCAGAGGCCTATGCGCTGCTGTCCTACTCGCAGAGCAGCGACCCGGCTTCGCCGTTCTACGCGGACCAGACGCGCGCCTACAGCGAGGGCACGTGGCCGGAGTTCCCGTTCTGCGACGCCGAGGTGCGCGCGGCGCAGGTCACCCGCGAGGTGCTGGTCGGGCCTTGAGAGATTGAACCCACGCCCACCGATTGACGCGTTCCGGAGGGGTGTGTTAGCTGCCGAGCGCCGTTCAACCCGTACAAGGAGTTTCGTCGTGAAGTTCTCGAGTCTCGCCTTCGTGTTTGCGTGTGCTCTCAGCGCCTCGTTCGTTGCGGGCTGCGACGAAGAGGCGGCTTGCGACCCCGGATTCGAGCGTGAAGCGGGCGCATGCGTCGACGTGCGCCTCCGGTTCGTGGGGGATTGGACGGTATCGGACACCTGCAACGCGAGCGGCACGGACATGTACAACGTCCAGATCGCGCTCGACCCCGCGGTGCCGGACGGGCTGCTCATCTCGGGCTTCTGGAATGCCTTCCTCGCTCCAGTGAGTGCGACTCTGAGCGGCGACGCGATCACCATCGACCGTCAGGAACCCGACGCTGACAGCTACTTCGTCCAAGGGAGCGCCGTCGAGGCCACGCCCGGCACCCTGGGGGCCAATTACAGAATCACGGGCGAGGACGACCCGACCGCCATCCTCACGGACATCTGCCAGTCGACGTGGACCAAGCAAGAGGGCATCTGATCACGTGGGCGGCGTGAGCGCCGGCAGCAAGATGGTGCTCACGAACGGCCGCAGGGGCCCCTTCGCGGGCGCGAGCACCAGCGTGATGGCGATGCGGATGACCCACTGGGTCAGCATCACGGGGTCGCTCTTGGCCAAGCGGCCGTCTGCCATGCCCGCCGCGATGAGGGGCGAGAACGTGGTGGTGAAGCGGTCGATCACGTCGGCGAACTGCCGATGCAAGAAGCCGCCCACCAGCTCGGGGTCGTCGGCGATGACCTTGGCCATGACGGGGTTTGCGAGCACGTGCTCCACGGCCATGCAGACCGCCTCCACCACGAGCTCGGGGCCACTCTGTGCCCCGGTGTCGAACGCCATGGCGCGGTCGATGAGCCGGTACACCTCGCGTGCGATGAGCAGCTGCCAGATCTGCTCCTTGGCGCCCAGGTTGCGGTAGATGGTGGTGCGCTCGACGCCCGCCTCCGTCGCGATGTCCTTGGGCGACACACGCGACCAGCCGTAACGCGACACGCAGCGCTCCGCGGCGTCCAAGTAGACATCGAGCGTGGCCGGCGGGCGGGGTGGCAGGCCAGCCCCGATGGCGCTCATGGGCGGCGGAGGCGGAGCGGCTTTCATCGGGCGACTATGCTCCCGAGCATTCCAGCTCGCAACGAAGCCATCATGCGGTTGCGCGACGGCCATCACGCCTGCGCAGCGGCTTGCATCTGCCGCGCGTGAGCTGCCGGTGGGTGCTCCAGCAGTGAGCGCGTCCAGCTGGGCAGGGGCCCGAGCGCGCGCTCGGGGATCGCGCCCGTCAGGCTCACGAGCGCGTCGGCCACGTAGTGATAGGGGTGGCTGCGGTCCACCATCATGCGGCCGTGGGCTCGCACGAAGCGGTAGGCTGGCAGGCGCTCGGTGGCGGGGCTGCGGCTGCCCACCTCGTCGAAGCGCCGGATGGCCTTGTAGAGGCGCTCCTCGTCGAGGCCCATCTTCATCAGGTTGTTCCGCATGCGCGAGAGCAGCGGCACATAGGCCAGCAGGCCTCCCAGATGCACGGGCTTCACGGTCTTGGCCGCGAACTTCAGCGCCTGTCGGGACCGCGCGTTCATGCCGACCAGCTCCATGACGTGGAAGTCGATGGCCAGGTGGCGCGCCTCGTCGCGGTTGATGAGCGCGAACACCTGGTGGCAGACCGGGTCGGCCACCTCGTCCAGCAGCAGCTTCACCAGCGCGCCATCGAGCGCCACCTCGAGCATGGCGATGACGCACGTGAGCGTGGCGAAGTCGAGCTGGTCGGCGTGCTGGTCGAGCCACTGCATGACCAGGCGAACGTTGGTGTTGGCCACGGGGATCTCACCCGGCGCCACCATCCCCCAGCGGCGCATCAGGGCCAGCTCGGCGCGCGCGTGCTGCTCTTCCTCGCGCTCGAAGTGGTGGTAGATCGCCACGAGCTGTGGGTCGGGCGCCAGCCGTGCGAGGGCGGCGAAGCCCTTGGCGCCCACGTGCTCGATCCACACCAGGTCGCACATGAAGTCGCGCAGCTGCGCGTACTGGTCTTCGCGAATGAGCTCCTGGCCGGGCTGGTCCCAGTCCACGTCGTCGAGGTGCCAGTAACCGGCTTCGATCTTGGCGAGCATCTGCGTGAGGTCGAGCTGCATGGCGGACTCCTTGTCGTTTGCGGGACTATGGGGCCCCTCGGCAGATTAAGCAACCAAGCAATGAAACTGTTGCACGGTTGCCAGGGCTGTGCTTCATTAACAACAAGGAGCAACGCTGATGCCGCCAACTCATGTGGATGTCCTGATCGTCGGGGCCGGACTCTCCGGTGTGGGAACGGCTGCGCAGCTGACCATGCGCTGCCCAGGGAAGTCGTTCTTGGTGCTGGAGCGGCGCGAAGCGATCGGCGGCACCTGGGACTTCTTCCGGTACCCGGGCATCCGCTGCGACTCCGACATGCACACCCTCGGGTACTCGTTCCGGCCTTGGCCGAGCGACACCATCATCACCGAGGCGGAGTCCATTCGGAGCTACATCGAGGACACCGCGCGTGAGTACGGGGTGCTCGAGCGCGTGCGTTTCCGGCACCGCGTGGTGCGCGCGTCATGGTCGTCCCGCGAGGCGCGTTGGACGGTGGACGCCGTGGTGGAGCCCACCAACGAGAAGGTCACGTTCACCGCCGGCTTCGTGGTGGGCTGCGCGGGCTACTACAACTACGACCGGGCCCACACGCCAAGCTTCCCGGGCACCGAGCGCTTCGCGGGGGACATCGTGCACGCGCAGTTCTGGGACGAGGCCTACGACTACCGCGGCAAGCGCGTGGTGGTGATTGGCAGCGGCGCCACGGCCGTCACGCTGGTCCCCGCCATGACCAAGCAGGCTTCACACGTGACCATGCTGCAGCGCTCGCCCACGTACATGGTGTCGCTGCCCAAGCACGACGCCACCGTGACGGCGCTGAAGCGGGTGCTCCCGGAGCGGCACGTGGGCGCCATCACGCGCCTGCGCAACACCGCGCTCCAGCTGGGGCTCTACAAGGTGTCGCAGCGCTATCCGGCCGCGGTGCGCAAGCTGCTACTGCGCGGGGTGGAGCGGCAGCTCGGGCCGGACGTCTCCATGCGGCACTTCACGCCGGACTACGACCCTTGGGACGAGCGCCTCTGCGTGGTGCCCGACGGCGACCTGTTCAAGGAGCTCAACGCGGGGCGCGCGTCCATCGTGACGGACCAGGTGGAGACGTTCACCGAGTCCGGCGTGCGGCTCCGGTCGGGCGAGACGCTGCCCGCGGATCTCGTGGTGTTGGCGACCGGCCTCGAGGTGCAGCTCCTGGGAGGCGTGGCCGTCACGGTGGACGGCGTGAGCGTGGACCCGAACCAGCGGCTCACCTACCGCGCGGCCATGTTCGCCGACATCCCGAACCTGGCGATGATCTTCGGCTACGTGAACGTGTCGTGGACGCGCAAGGCCGACCTGGTGGCGGAGTTCGTGTGCCGCCTGCTCAACCACATGGACCGCCATGGCTACCAGCAGGTCACGCCGGGGCACAGCGAGGGCTTCGCCACGGACGAGCCCTTCGTGGCGCTGAAGTCCGGCTACCTGAAGCGCGGTGCCTCGGGCATGCCGCTGCAGGGGAGCGCCGCGCCGTGGCGGAACAGCCAGAACGTGTTCGTGGACACCGTGCTGCTGCGCTACGGGAAGCTCCAGGACGGCTACCTGCGCTTCACGCGTCGCCCCCGTGAGGCCAAGGTGAGTCAGCCCGCTCGCACCGTGCCGCGCGTGCTCCTGAACTGACGCGGGCGCAGAGCTATTGCAGCCGCCCGAACACCACGCTGGTGCTCACGACCCAGTCCGAGTGCCGCCCGTACCAGCCGTAGCCCGTGGCGTTTCCCGCGCCGTCGGTGGTGACCAGCAGGGTGCCCTCGCCGTAGCCGCCGCCGCTTCCATCGGGGCGCGTGTCGTCTTGGTGGCCGAAGCTGGTGGCGTCGGCCGCGCGGAACACGAACGCGCCGGGCCACTCGGGGACGGGCTCGGGGCGGGAGAGCATGAAGCCCACGTGGCCGGTGGCGCCCGGGCCCCAGTCGAGCGGGCGGCGCCACGCGAACATGTCGCCGGGGCGGGCCTCGGTGAGGTGCGCGAGGCGCCGAAAGCCGCGCGAGCCGCGGTGCGTGGGCGCGCGCTCGATGGCCTGCACGTAGTTGCGCGCCACCGGCCGGGCGCGGCCGAGGCCACGCAGGGCGCTGCGGGCGTCACGCGCCAGGATCCAGCTGACCATGCCGGAGCAGTCCCAGGCGTACTCGCCGCGCGACTCGCGCACCAGGGTGCGGTGTTGGTAGCGCGTGGTCACGAGGCGCGCGCGGATGCTCGCCAGGCGCGTGAGCACGCGGGCCCCGGCGGGGCTGGCTGCGGGCTCGTCCGTGCGCAGCGCGATGGGCTCACGTGGGCGCGGCCGGCGGGGCGCCGGGATGACCGACGCCGGCATGTCGCTGGGCGGCGCGCTCGCGTGGGCGGGCGCTGCTCCCACGGCGCAGCCATGCTGGTGCGTGAGCGTCAGGAGCGTGAGCGCGGCAAAGAGCCCCATGCCCGCGCGGGGGAGGCGGGGGAGGCGAGAGCGCTGCTGGACTCGGCGGGACAACACGGGCATGAACGAGGCGCCCACACTCTAGCGCGCAGCCATAGAGTGGGGACGCATCCGTTCAACACCACGACCGCGCCGACATTCCCGTGAGCCACGATCCGCCACCCCGCGCCACCTCCGCCACTCCCCCGTCGCCTGCGCCGGTCACGCTCGGCAGTGAGCGCGCGGCGGACCCCGTGGTGGAGCTGACGCGTCGCCTCGGTCACGCCTTCCGCGATCCGCGGCTGCTGCACGAGGCGCTCACGCACCGCTCGTATCACAACGAGCGCAAGGAGCGCGCGCCGCGCCACAACGAGCGGCTCGAGTTCCTGGGCGACGCCATCTTGGGCGCCGCGGTGACCGCGCTGCTGTACGAGAGCCTGCCGGACGTGCGCGAGGGCGAGCTCACCCGGAGGCGCGCCGAGCTGGTGTGCGAGAGCGGCCTGCACGCCGTGGCCGACGAGCTGAACCTGGGCGAGGCGCTGCTGCTCGGGAAGGGCGAAGAGAAGAGCGGCGGGCGCACCAAGCCGCGCCTGCTGGCCAGCGGGGTGGAGGCGTTGGTGGGCGCCGTGCATCAAGACGCGGGCTTCGAGGCGGCGGCGGCGCTGGTGAAGCGCCTGCTGGGGGCGCGCTTGAGTGACACGCGCGGCGAGCGCGACCACAAGACGCTGTTCCAGGAGTGGGCCCAGCGGCACCGCGCGCTCACGCCGCGCTACGAGCTGCGCGAGACGGAAGGGCCCGACCACGCGCGGGTCTTCCGTGTGGCGCTGTTCCTGGGGGACGAGGCCTTCACCGAGGGCGAGGGCCGCTCGAAGACCGAGGCCGAGCAGGACGCGGCGCGCAGGGCCATGGCGGAGGCCGTGGGGCAGCAGTCTGGCTAGCCCCATCCGGTGCTCGCCAGCCCGCTGACCTTGCGACATCATCGGCCCATGCTTCGTCTCCGCGGATTGCTCGCGCCGCTCTCGCTGGGGCTCGCGCTCCTCGGTGGGCTGGGCGGGCTCGGTGGGCTGGGCGGGCTGTATCCGGAGGCCGAGGCGCAGCGGCGCCCCACGCGGTCGTCCAGCATGCAGGCGCGGTCGTCGTCCATGCGCGCGAGCTCGTCCATGCGGTCGCGCTCGTCGTCCATGCGGCCACGCTCGTCCAGCATGCAGGCGCGGTCGTCCTCCATGCGCGGCAGCTCGTCCAGCATGAGGGCGCGTGCCCGCCGCGCCAGCGCCGCCTACCGCCGCCAGGTGGTCCGTTGGCACGCGCGGCCCAGCGCCGAGGCCGTGGCCGCGTGGGAGGCGCAGACGCCGCCCCCGTTGGTGTTCCGGCCGGTGCGCTATCCGGGGGAGTACGCGCTGGTCCCCGACGCGCAGGGCCTGTTCAGCGAGTATCAGCTGCGCGCGGCGCGCAAGGCGTTCACCTATCGTGACGCGCTCACGCACGACGTGCACCCGCGCCTGATGCAGCTGGCTTACCGCATCGTGCGCGAGTTCCGCGTGCCGCACCTGTGGCTGATCAGCGGGTACCGCGACGGCAGCCGCACCAGCCGCCACGGGCAGGGGCGCGCCATGGACATCGTGGCGCCCGGGGTGAGCAACGCGCAGCTCGCGCGCTTCGCCCGGCGGCAGGGCTTCGCTGGGGTGGGCGAGTACCCCAACAGCGGCTTCGTGCACGTGGACATCCGCGCCCGCAGCTATTTCTGGGTGGACTCCTCGCAGCCCGGCGGCCGCTCGCGGGAGCGGCAGGTGCGGCGCAGCGAGGCGCAGCGGGCCGACCGTGAGGCGCGCGCGCGCGGCGAGCAGGCCATCCCCGACGTGGTCGAGGTGGACGACAGCGAGGGCGACGAAGAGGCGGACGCCGATGACGCAGCAGACGGCGCGGACGGTACGGACGGCGGTACACTGGCCCCGTGACCAGCACACCCAACGACCGCATCGCCGAGCTGGCGCGCCAGGGGGACCACCGCGCTGCCGCCGCCCTCGCGCTCTCGGCCGGCGATGCGCAGCGCGCGGCGCAGCTGTTTGCGGACGTGTGGGACTGGCCTGCGGCGCAGCGCGCGGCCGTGAGCGCGGGGCGCCGTGACCTGGCCTACCAGTACGCCATCGCGTCCAACGACGCGGGCGTGATTGCCCAGGCGCTCGAGGCGCTGCTCGGCGACGACCAGCAGTGCCTGCCCGCCGCCGAGTACGCGCGCAGCCGCGGGCGCCACCACGACGCGGCCCGCCTGCTCGAGTCTGCGGGCGATCTGGGCGCGGCCGCCGAGGCCTTCGTGGCCGCCGGCGAGCTGTTCGATGCGGCCCGCTGCCAGGAGTCTCGTGGCGAGTACCGCGAGGCCGGCAAGCTCTACGAGCTGCGCCTGAAGGACGCCCCGGACGACGCCCGCGCCGCCCTGCGTCTGGCCCGCATCCTGGCCAGCTTCGGGCGCTACAAGCCCGCCATCGCGGCGCTGCAGCGCGCGGAGGCCGACCCCGAGCAGGCCACCGGCGCGCTGCGCATGATGGTCGCGTGCTTCGCGGCCCTGCAGATGGACGAGGCCGCCGGGCGCTGCCTCGAGCGGCTGGGCGCGCGCGAGCCCGGCGTGCCCGTGACGGTGCGCGCGTTCCTGGAGCAGCACTACGGCCACGGCGAGGGCCTGGCGGCGCTGCAGAAAGAGAGCGTGCAGGCCGAGCTGCTGGCCGGGCGCTACCGCACGCTGGAAGCGCTGGGCTCCGGCGCCACGGGCCGCGTGCTGCGCGCGCGTGACACCTTCTACGACCGCGAAGTGGCCATCAAGGTGCTCACCATCGGCGGCGGCGAGCGTGGCCGCGATGCCTACGCGCGCTTCGCCCGTGAGGCGCGCATCGCCACCGCGCTCGACCACCCCAACATCGTGCGCGTCATGGAGTTCCACGCGGCAGGGCCCTTCCTGGTCATGGAGCTCATGGCGGGCGGCACGCTCGAGCGGCGCCTCCAGCCCCCGGGCAAGCGCTTGCCTCTCGACGTGGTGGCGCACGTGCTGCGTGGGCTCACGGCGGCGCTGCGCGCGGTGCACCAGCGCGGCATCACGCACCGCGACGTGAAGCCCGCCAACGTGTTCTTCGGGGCGACTGGCGAGGTGAAGCTGGGCGACTTCGGCGCGTCGCACCTGGCCGACCTGAGCGCCACGCTCACGTCGGCCATGGTGGGCACGCTGGCCTACATGGCGCCCGAGCAGGTGACCGGCGGCGGGCAGCCGAGCGCCGCCACGGACCTCTACGCGCTCGGCGTGGTGGCCTTCCAGATGCTGACCGGCACGCTGCCCTTCGCCGGGCCCGACTTCGTGACGCAGCACCTGAACGAAGCCCCGCCGCTAGTCTCACAGCGCGCGCCCGTGCTGGGCACACAGTACGACGCGCTCGTGAGCGCGCTGCTGATGAAGGACGCCGCCGCGCGCGTGCAGGACGCCAACGCGCTGCACGACTTGCTGGCTGCACTCCCATGGGTGGACCCCGAGACCGACGCGCTCGCCACGGCGTCGCCGGAGGCCCAGCGCGCGCGGGAGCTGGCCGCTGCGGCCACCGCCGCTGCGAGCGCGGCCGCCCAGGCTGCCTCGGGCGCCGCCACGGTGGCCAGCGAGCGCTTCGTCCCCGTGGACTCCCGCTCGGCGGGCGGCCCCGTGAGCTCGGAAGCTCCGCCCCATCGCGGGGCGCTCGCACTGGCCGCCGCGCCTGCGCCCCCCGGAGCGCGCTTGCTGCGCGACACCCTGCTGGGCCGCGAGGTGTTGGTGCTGCCCGTGGACGCCGCGCGTGCCGCGCACCTCACCGCGCTGGCCGCCGCCGATCACCCCCACCTCCAGGCGGTCTTCGACGTGGACCCCGAGCGCGGCGAGGCCACACTCGAGCGCCCGCGTGGGGTGCCCCTCACACAGCCCGTTCCGCCCGAGCATCACGCGCGCATCAAGGCCGAGCTGAGCGCCGCCTTGCACGCCCTGCACGAGCGCGGCCTCGCTCACGGTTCGCTCACGCCCCAGCACGCGCTGCACGGGCCCGGGCGCGCCGTGCTGCTGCTGCCCAGCGCCCCGGGCGGCGACCCGGCCGACGACCTGCTGGCGCTCGAGCGGCTCTTCGCGTGACCGCGGTGGCCCGCGCGATAGACCCACGCCCACCGTCCACAGGCTGCTAGCATCAGCGCCCCGAGCGACCACCATGAGCACGCCCGAGCCCACCACCGAGCCCCTCGCCAACGAGGACGAGACCGACGCCCCCGAAGCATCGCCAGGGCAGACGCGCCGCAGCATCTCGGAGTGGGCCGTGGTGCTGGCGCTCGCGGCGCTGATCGCGGCCGTGGCCTGGTCGCAGTTCGGGTCACTCTTCAACGCGTCCACGCAGGGCACCGAGCAGCCGAGCGCACCGGAGAACAACGAGCCATGAGCAGCAGTGACCGAGACGTGGACGTGGTGGTGGTGGGTGGCGGCCTCTCGGGTCTCACCGCCGCGCGCAAGCTGATGGACGGCGGCGCCCGCGTGGTGGTGCTGGAGGCGCGCGACCGCGTGGGTGGGCGCACCTGGTCGAAGGACATCGGCGGCGCCACGTTCGACGTGGGCGGCCAGTGGATCGGGCCCGGACAGAACCGGCTCGCCGCGCTCACCAAAGAGCTGGGCATCCGCACGTTCCCCACCTTCGACGACGGCAAGAAGGTGCTGGACCTGAACGGGAAGATCTCGGAGTACCGCAGCCAGATCCCGAACATCTCCATCCCCGCGCTGCTGCAGATGCAGGCGGCGCTCACGCTGCTGGACCGCGAGCAGAAGCGCGTGCCCGCGCGTGACCCGCTGAGCGCCCCAGGCGCGAGCGAGCTCGACCGCGCCACCCTGGACTCGTTCCGCCGCAAGTTCGTGAAACTCGAGAGCGTGAACGGGCTGCTGGACGTGGCCGTGCGCGTGATCTTCGGCGCCGAGGCCGGCGAGATTGGCCTGCTCTACTTCCTGGCCTACCTCAACGCGGGCGGCGGCCTGCTCAAGTTGGCCGAGATCCGCGGCGGCGCGCAGCAAGACCGCTTCGTCGAGGGCGCCCAGAGCGTGTCCAAGCGCCTGGCCGCGAAGCTGGGCGACGCGGTGGTGCTGAGCGCGCCCGTCTCGCACGTTCGCCAGCGCGGCGGCAGCGTGGAGGTGGTCAGCGCGCAGGGCACCTTCCGCGCCTCAGCGCTGCATCGTGGCCATCCCGCCTGCGCTCGCGGGACGCATCGAGTACGACCCGCTGCTGCCCGGCCGGCGCGATCAGCTCACGCAGCGCATGCCGATGGGCAACACCGTAAAGGTGCTGGCCACGTACAAGACGGCGTTCTGGCGCGAGCGCGGCTACTCGGGCGAGGTGGTCAGCACCACGGGCCCCATGAGCGTGGTCTTCGACAACACCTCGCACGACGGCAAGGTGCCCATGCTGCTGGGCTTCGTGGTGGCCAAGCACGCGCGGGGCTGGTCGGAGAAGCCGGAGGCGCAGCGCCGCGCGCTCATCACGGACTCGCTGGTGCGCTACTTCGGCACGGACGCGGCCGACATCGACACGCTGACCGAGCAGGACTGGTCCACCGAAGCCTACAGCCGCGGCTGCCCGGTGGGGGTGCTCGGGCCCGGGAGCTACGACACCTGCGGCGACGCGCTGCGTGAGCCCTGCGGTGGCATCCACTGGGCGGGCACCGAGACGGCCACGGAGTGGACCGGCTACCTCGAAGGCGCCATCCAGGCCGGCGAGCGCGCGGCCCAAGAGGTGCTGGTCGTGCTGGGCAGCGGGCGTGACGCCACATGAGCGCCGCGGGCACGCCGGCCGAGGGGACAGAACGCCTTCCGGTCTCGGGCCTGCTCACGCTGCTCTCGCTCTACTTCATCCAGGGCCTGCCGCAGGGCTTCCAGTCCGTGGCGGTGCCCGTCATCCTCACCACCCAGGGCGTGGCCATCGAGTCCATCACGCTGCTGAGCGTGCTGCTGGGGCTGCCCTGGATGCTCAAGCTGCTGTGGGCGCCCTTCGTGGACATCGTCTACTGGCCCAAGGTGGGGCGGCGGCGCTCGTGGATCCTGCCCATGCAGGCCGGCCTCGCGCTCACCTGCCTGCTGATGGCCTTCCTGGACATCGAGCACTCGCTCACGCTCTTGCTGGTGATGGTGACCGCGCTGAGCCTCTTCAGCGCCACCATGGACGTGGCGGTGGACGGCTACGCCATCGACACGCTGAGCGAGCAGCACCTGGGCTACGGCAACATCGCGCAGGTGGTGGGCGCCAAGCTGGGCATGCTGGTGGGCGGCGGGCTGCTGCTCAGCCAGCTGAGCACGCTCGGCTACCGCGGCGTGTTCCTCATCATGATGGGCTGCGTGCTGGTGGCGCTGGCCATGACGGCGCTGCGCCCCGAGCCGCCCGGGCACCCGCTGGCGGATGGGCCACCCCTCGGGCCGCGCGCGCGCACGTCGCTGCGGGAGTCGGCCCGGCCCGTGATCCAGGCGCTCCAGCGGGCCCTGCGCCGGCCCGACGCGCGCATGCTCTTGCTCTTCGTGCTCACCTACAAGGCGGGCGAGTCCATGGCCGACGCCCTCTTCAAGCCGTTCCTGGTGCGCGAGCTGGGCTACTCCACCGAGGACATCGGCTGGATGCTGGGCACCTGGGGCATGGCCTTCTCGCTCGCCGGCTCGTTCGTGGGCGGGCTGGTGGCAAGCCAAGTCACCCTGCTGCGGGCGGTCAGCCTGTTCGCCGTCCTGCGCGTGCTGCCCATCGCGGGCGAGTGGTGGCTGGTGTCCGGTTTCAGCAATGATCCCCAGCACGTGCTGGTCATCACCTGCGCCGAGCACTTCTTCGGGGGCGCCCTCACCACGGCCACCTTCGCCTTCATGATGTCGCGCGTGGACGCCCGCATCGGGGCCTCGCACTACACCCTGCTGGCCACCCTCGAGGTGCTGGGCAAGACCATCGCCTCCGCCCAGACCGGCTGGTGGGCCGCCAACACCAGCTTCGCGGCGGTCTTCGGCATCGCCACCGGGCTGTCGCTGCTGTTCCTGCTCGTGCTGGTCCCGCTCGGCCGGACCACCCCGCCCCCGCCCGGCGAACCCAACGCTTTCTGATCCTTGACGAGCCCGGGTCGGGAGCTACACTCGCCGGCCTTCCCGAGGAATCCAATGCGTGATTTGATCAAACTGAGCTGTGAAGAGTGTGGTCGCGACAACTACACCACCGACAAGAACAAGCGCACGATGCCCGAGAAGTTCAAGATCTCGAAGTTCTGCGGCAAGTGTCGGAAGCACACGTCGCACAAAGAAGGCAAGATCAGCAAGGGCTGATCGGGTGCGCCCTTCGGGGTGCACACCCGCTCTCGGACACAGGGCCTGCCGCACTTCGCGGCGAGGCCCGTTTCGCGTTCACAGCTCCGGGGAGCCAGGGCCCATGACGGTGTCGCCGATGCGCACGCCCGTGTAGACCACCGCTAGGTAGACCAGGTCGGTGGCGCCGGGGAGCGCTTCAATCTCGTGGGCCGTGCCGCCTGGCCGCGTGACCACCTCGCCAGGACCGGCGACGGTGCCGGTGTGGGTCTCCACGCAGTGGCCCTGCAGGATGAGCACGTGCTCGTCGCCCAGGTGCTCGTGGTGTGGAAACGCGGTCCCAGGGCCGATGCGCACGAAGCCCGTGATGGCGTTCTGCACCGCCGGCCCGCCGCTGATGTGGCGCAGCGCGATGTCCAGCCCCGGGAAGGGCCCCGGCTCGAAGGGCTCGGGTTCGTCCAGCCCGTCCAGCAGCTCTTGGGCGGTGGCGTGGTCCACGTCCATGAGCGCGGCCAGCGGCTCGGTGAAGCGGTAGAGGCGGCCGCGCAGGGGGGCGCGCGTCAGCAGGTCACGCAAGCCGCGGGGGGCCGGGCGGCTCGCGTCGGACGCCAGGGCGTCCAGCAGGGCGGCCCCGAAGCGCTCGTCCTCCACGGGCAGGTCGAGCGCGCTCGAACTCGGGCTGTCGTGGTCTCTCTGCTGGCTCATGGCTCGCCTCCAGCATGGTCCAGCTCCACGCGCAGCGCCCGCAGGCCAGCGGCAGCGCGCGACTTCACGGTGCCGAGCGGGATGCCCAGCTCCTCCGCGATCTCGCTGGTGGTGAGCCCCTGGAAGTACGCCAGCTCCAGCACGGCGCGCGGAGCGTCGGGCAGGCCGCCGAGGCGCACCCGCAGGCGTGCCCCATCCAGGTTGGCGTCGGGCGCGGGCGAGGGGCTCACGCGCTCGGGCTGCTCGTTGGTCACCCGCTCCCGCCGCACGCGCGCAGACCGGAGGCGGTCGATGGCTCGCGAGCGCGCCCGCATCAGCAGCCAGGTGCGCACGCTGCCGCGTCGCGGGTCGTAGTCCCCGGCGCGCTCCAGCACCTCCACGAACACGTCGTGGAGCAGGTCCTGCGCCTCGCTCTCCTGGCGCAAGATGCTCACGAGCACCCCGTAGACCACGTCGCCATGGGTGTCGTACAGGCTGGCCAAGGCCTCGCGGTCTCCGCGCGCGATGCGCCGGAGCGCCTCGGCCTCGCGTGACTCGTCCAACATGCCGAGATGATGCCGGCCCCTTTATCCAACGGCAACGCTTCTTCTCGGGTCATGGGCAGTCCTGTGCAGCCAGCTCGGCCGCCAAGAGCGGGTGCGTGGCGCCGAGGGGCTGCGCCGCGTGAGCCAGCGCACACGTGCCCTGCTGGTCCCCACGCGCCTCGGCCGCCGCCAGCGCCAGCCGGTACGAGCGCGGGTTGGGGCGTGCGGTCAGCAGCTCGTCGGCCAGCGAGGAGGCCTCTTCCCCGTGCATGGGCCCGTGCGCCAACGCGAACTCGAGGGCGTGATCCAGGAAGGCCGCCCGATGGCGCGCCAGCAGCGCGCGGTAGTGCTCGCCCGCCAGCGCCACCAGCTCGGCGCGCAGCGGCGCTTCGGGGGTCAGGGAGGCCAGCCGCGACGCAGGCTCCGGGTCTTCGGAGGCGAGCGCCTTGGTCAGCCGTGCACGCGCCGAGGCCACGTCGCCGCGCTCGGCCTCGAGCTCCGCCAGGTGGACGGCGGCCCGCACGAAGCCCGGCACCAGGCGCAGCGCCTCGCGGTAGTGACGCTCGCCCGCGTCGAGGTCGCCCGCGTGCTCGGCGGCGAGCACTCCGCGCTGGAACGCGATCTGCGCGATGGGCAGCGGCGACACGTCGGGCGTGGACTCCATGGCGCGCCCCAGCAGGCGGTCCGCTTCGGCCAGCTGGCCGAGCGCAGCCAGCGCGGCGGCGTGGTCCACCAGCTGCCGCATGTTCGGGCGCTGCCGGGCGCTCGCCGCGCGCCGGTCTGCGATGGCGCGCAGCACGCTGGGCTCGGCGCCGAGCGCCAGCGTGATGGTGTCGCGCTCACGCTGCACCACGTCGAGCGGGGCCCCCTGCGCGAGTGCCTGGTCGAGGCGGGCGAGCGCCTCGGGGAAGCGGTGCAGCGCAGCCAGCGTGCTGGCCTCCAGCAACAGCTCGTCCACGTGCGGCACGCTGGGCCGCCCCTCGCGCGCAGGCTGTCGGTGCTGCGCGAGCACGAGCGCCGCGTCCAGGTCGCTCACCGCGCCGGTGAAGCGCGCCCGCTCCAGCAAGTGGCCCACCAGCGCCGCGCGCAGGTCGCGCAGGCGCGGCTGCCTCTCGAGGGCCGCGCGTGCGCCGTCGATCTGCGCGCTGAGGTTGGACAGCGCCAGCGGCCCGGGGGTGTACACCCGGTGCGGTCCCTCGGGGCGCTCTTCGTTCGCCACGACCCGCAGCGACGCCCCGAGCAGCAGCCCGAGCAGGCCAGCCACGGCCCAGAAGCGCAGCGTGCGGCGCACGAAGAGGGCCCGCGAGTCCATCAGTTGGGCCCTGCCAGGAAGGGGAAGACCTCGGCCGAGTGGTCGCCTGCGTCGCCGGTCACGAGGTCGTCGATGCCCGTGAGCGTCCCGGCCGCGAGCACGCTGAAGCTGCGCTCCACCACGTCGTCGTTGGGGGTGCGGCCGCCGCAGCCGCCCATGCCGGCGGTGAGCGCGCCCACCACCTCGCCCTCGAGGCCCAGGTAGACGCCGCACGTACCGGACGCTGTGTTCACGTAGAGGCGGTCGTCCAGCAGGATGTCCGCCAGCGCGTCATAGCGGTCGGCGCCGCTGGCTTCGGCCAGCAGCTGGTCCCCGCACACGCCGTTGAGCGCGTCCAGGATGCCGAGGCTGGTGGTCACCTCGGGTGCGAAGCTCGCCCAGGTGGCGGGCAGCGCCTGGTTGTAGCGGTCACGGGCCTCGTTGCGCTCGGGCAGCGTGGCGGCGAAGGTGGCCACCAGCGCGGTGCTGATGGCCGGGCGGCCGGCGCGGTCGATCTGTGCTCCGAGCAAGGGCCGCGCGTCGGCGCCCAGCGGCGCGGGGCCACCGTCACCGCCACAGCCCGTGGCGCCGAGTGCCAGCAGCAGGGCCACGCCGAGTGTGGATGTCGAGAAGCGGGGGCTCATGGGGCACCTACGAAGCTGGGGTTGGCGTGGGTGCTGGCCCAGACCGCCAGCAGGGGTCCGTTGACGTTCACCAGGGCGGGGTCCACTTGCACCACCACGGACAGCACATTCTGTCCCCCGAACGTGTCGCTGGCGGGCGCACCGTCGGCGTTGCTCTGCAGCTGCGCCACCAGCGCAGACTGGGTTCCGGCGTCCAGCGTGGGGCAGCCGTCCACGAAGGTCAGCGACGGCGCCGCGGCCACCACCATGGCCACCGTCTCGTTGAAGCCGTCGAACTCCATGAAGAAGGGGTCGTCACGCCGGCCCGCGAACACGCGTAGCCGCCCGGAAGCGGACAGGAGGCCGGCGGGGTCGCTCGGGTCTCCTTCCACGTAGTCGTCGCCCGCCCAGCACTCGATGCGGTTCACGTCGTAGAACTGGCAGAGCACCAGCGCTTCATCGGACACCGCCCCGTACTCCGTGCCGCTCTCGATGTGGAAGGCGTACTGCACGGCCGGCGAGAAGGCGGCGGTCGGGCCGGCCGAGTAGAAGACGTTGGCCACCAGGTTCAAGCGGCTGGCGTCCGCGTTCATCCACGCGAACACGTCGCTGATGTCTGCTGCGGGGTCGATCTGCGCCGACGGGCCGTCGATGTGGTCCGCCGCCGAGGCGTCGGGCGGGCGCAGCGCAGCCGCCACCGCGAAGGGCAGCAGCACGGCCGCGAGCCCCAGCGCACGCCGGGTCACTCTCGAAGTCATCATGGGGGGCTTCCTTTTCTGCGCCAGAGGGAGAGGGCGCCTATTGGGAAGCTCTACGAGACAACCTCGCGTTCGGATCGAGCGTCGCTGGCGATTCGCAGGCCGCTCACCTCCGCGCGCCACGAGCGCTTGTCCACGCGCCGGACGTCCTTCACCGGGTGCAGCCACGACACGTAGGTGAGCAGGTCCCCCAGCTCGTCGTCCTTGGCGTCACCCGTGAAGGGGCGCACCTGGATGATGTTCTCGGTGCTGAGGCACAGCCGGTGGGGCAGGTCGTCCACGAACAGGATCCGCGACGCGTCGTAGCCCGCCAGCTCCAGCTGCCGGATGTCCTTCAACAGGTCGAAGCGCTGGGTCTCGGGGTGCGTGGCAATGGAGCAGTGCTCGCGCGACCAGATGAACTGGAAGCGCGAGACGTCGGTGAGCAGCGAGAGGATCTCGTCGGCATACGTGGCGGTGGAGGCCGTCCAGATGCCCACCGCGAAGCGCGAGAAGGCGTCTTCCAGGAAGGCGCGCACGCCGGGCCGCTCGTAGACGTGGTAGCCCAGCACGCGGTGCTCCGCGTCGCGCCCGAGGCGCGCAGGGCTGGAGTGCACGAGGGTCTCGTCCAGGTCCAGCACCAATAATTTCGCGGGTTGAAGCTCCACCTCGCCTAGGAGGCTAGCCGAACTGGGCGTTGAGGTCCACACCCCCAACCGAGGACACGATTGGGTCGCTTGGCTCATGCACGACCCACAGGTGGCGAGTATGCTGCGCGCCGTGTCCCGCCGCTGCATGCGCCCTGTCTCTCGGACCGCCCGGCGCATGCTGCCGCGGCTGCTGATGCTCTTGGCGCTGCTGCCGTCTGCACCAGGCTGCATCGCAGCCAACCCATCGCTCAGCGGCGGGGCCACCACGCCCACCCGGCGCGTGGACATGGCGCTCGGCGGGGCGGCGCGCCTGCCCACCGGTCAGCTGCGCGGCGTGCCCGGCATGCGCGGCGACCAGGCGGTGCAGCGCTCGGCGCTGGGCGAGGGCATCACCCCCATCGGCTTCGGGCGCTACGGCATCAACCGGCACACCGACGTGGAGCTGGCCGTGCTGGGCGCGAGCGCGCGCGTGGCCTACCGGCACGAGTGGCTGCTGGCCGACGGCATCAACCGCACCGTGTGGCTGGTGAGCCCGTCGTTCATGCTGGGCAAGGCCTACGACCGCGAAGCCGACGCCGCGCGCGGCGGGGTGCGCGGCAGCCTCGAGGTGCCGCTGCTGTACAGCGCCGACTATGGCGGGGTGTACGAGACCTGGATCGGGCCGCGCGTGGGGTTCGAGTACATCGTGGGCGACTTCACCATCGACACCGGCACCTCGCGCGTGCAAGCGGCCGGGCTGCGAGCGGGCGCCGTGTTGGGCTTCGCGGCCGGCTTCCGGCGCATCCACGCCATGATCGAGCTGGGCGCCGCCTACGAGCACTGGTGGGTGCGCGCCGACGGAGAGCGCCGGCAACGCGGCGGGGTAGTGTTGATCCCGGCGTTCGCCCTGCGGGTGCGGCTGTGAGCGAGAGCCTGCTTTCTGCCTCGTGAGCGTGGTCGTTGACGGCGACGGCGACGGCGACGGGCCCTGAGTCAGCATGGCGACCACCTCGCCGAGGAGGTCGTCGTCCACCGAAGCCGCCCGGCGCAAGACCGCCGCCGTGGTCCGTCGCCGTCGCCGTCGCCGTCGCCGACAACGCCCACGCCCACGCCCACGCCCACGTTCAGAAAACGTTCCGGCTGCCGTCACGGTCGATCGCCCACTGTTGACTCAAGTTCAATAGGGCACTACCCTCCCACCCATGAAGAACTTCCAGGGCAAGGTCGCGGTCATCACGGGTGCCGCTTCGGGGATTGGTCGTGGGTTGGCGCTGCGGCTCGCCAGCGAGGGCGCGCGCCTGGCGCTGAGCGACGTGCAGACCGAGGCGCTCGAGGAGACGGCTCGCTTGGCCCGTGAGCGCGGCGCGAAGGACGTGCACACGCAGCGCCTCGACGTGGCCGACAAGGAGGCGTTCTTCGCCTATGCCGAGACCGTGGCCAAGCACTTCGGCGCGGTGCACCTGGTCTTCAACAACGCGGGCGTGGCGCTGGGCGCGACCGTGAAAGACATGGAGATGAAGGACATCGAGTGGTTGATGGGCATCAACTTCTGGGGCGTGGTGTACGGCACCAAGGCGTTCCTGCCGCACCTCGAGCGCGCCGGTGAGGGCCACATCGTCAACGTGTCCAGCGTCTTCGGAATCATCGGCGTGCCCACGCAGAGCGCCTACAACGCGTCCAAGTTCGCGGTGCGCGGCTTCACCGAGGCGCTGCGCCAGGAGCTCGAGATCGAGGGCAGCAAGGTGAGCTGCACCTGCGTGCACCCCGGTGGCATCAAGACCAACATCGCCCGCAACGCGCGCATGAGCGACAAGGGCGCGCTCGGCCAAGACAAGCAGACCTCGGCCGACAACTTCGACAAGATCGCGCGCACCACCTCGGACGAAGCCGCGCGCGTCATCCTCGAAGGCGTCCGGGCCAACAAGCGGCGCGTGCTCATCGGCGCGGACGCGCACGTGATCGACGCGGCCCAACGCTCGTTCCCCACGCTGTATCAGAAGGCGCTCAGCATCGCGTCCAAGTTCGGCCCGAAGCCTTGACGCGCCGCGCGGGGCGGTGTGGGATGACGCATGTCCCGCGAAGCTCCGCCTGAGTCGCCCCCGGATGTGCGGGTGCCGCCGCCCGAAGCGCACCACGCTGCGGTCTGGCTAGCGCTGCCGCTCGTGGCGCTGGCGCTGCCCGTGGCCTACCGCCTCGTGGTCACCGGTGATCTCGACGATGCGCTGCGCGTGAGGTTCGTCTCGCGCGAGCTCACGCGCTTCTGGTACGCGGCAACCTTCGTGTCCGCGCTTGTTCTGACGGGCTTCATGGCGGCGAGGCGCCGTGGGCGCACCGTCTGGCCGGCCATGGACGTCATGGTCGCGGTGTTCCCGTGGGTCATCGCGCTCGCCGCCCAGAGCCTCGTAGGGGACCCACACCAGTCCTACTGGGAGGACGGCGACAACGGCGTGTTGCCTTGGGGTCTCATCGACGTCTCCCATACCCTCTTTTTGGGGATGAACATGGCGGACGCACGCGGCGTGGGGGCTCTGGTGGCAGCGGCCCTGTGCGCGAGCGCCGCCGTGGGCCTGCTGCTGCCGCACGCCGAGGCGCCACGCTTGCGAGGCGCGGGCCTGGTGATCGTGACGCTGCCCGCTTGGGGTGTGGCCTACGGCTTTCTCTCGAGCGGCAGCGTGCTGCCCTTCATCGGGGCCGCGCTGCTGAGCGCCGTGGTGGCCTTCGCGGGGACGCAGTCGAGCCCCGATGCACGCGGCGCGGCGGGGGCGGCCGTGCTGCTGGCCTCCCTCTCGGCCATCGCGCTTAACGTGGCCGCGGCCTGCGAGACCGTGGTCGCGAGCCGAGCGTTCCTGGCGCCGGACTTCTTCGCCGCGCATGCCGGGCTCTACGACACGCTCCGCGCCGCCAAGCTGTCCGGCATCGTGATGCTGGTCCCCGCGCTGCTGGCCCGGGCGTGGCTCGCGCATCCCGACCTCCCGCGGCCCTCGGTGGGCAGTCGTCTGCTCTTCGCCTTGGCGCTGGTGGGGATGGTGGCGCTGGACGAGGGCGGCACACACATGGCGCTCGCGCGCATCACGCCGGATGTCTGGCCGCCCTGGGCCCATGTGGAGGTCACCCCGCTGCCACTCGGAGAGGACGCGCGCTCCGACCTGCGGTGGTCGGAGCCCCCGCGGTACATCCTGGCTGCAGGCGAGCTGCGGGACGCCTCGGGCCAGCGCGTGGCGCGGCTGTCCGACGTGGCGGCGCTTCGAGCAGCCCTCGCGAGCGCGCCACTGGCGCAGCGGGAAGCACCCATGCGAGCCGAGCTGGGGGAGCGGCTGGCCATCATGCCCGTCATGGACCAGGCGCCCACGCCAGCGCCGCTGTGCCCTGGGAGAGTGGTGAGCGTACTGCTCGACCGTACGGCCTCCATGGCGGACCTGCGCGCCTTCGTGGCGGCGGCGGTGAGCAGCGGCGTGGTGGAGCTGGACGTGGTGGGGCCCCTGGTGCTCTTGCCAGCGGACAAGCAAGCGCTGCTCGTGGCGGTGCGGGCGGCGGGCCTCGAAGCTTCCTGGCCGCACGGCAGCGCGGACGAGCTGGACTACACACGCGTGGCGGGCGCCCTGCCGGCCACGGGGTTTGCTCCCCTGGACCTGCAACGCCAGCCGCTCACGGCGCACACCGCGCTCCTGCCGAGCCCGTGCTGGCTCACCCAGCTGGCCGGACCACCCGCCGACTCGGGGAGCGAAGCACCCGACCAGCCCACACCCAGCACCGTTCCGGGCACCGCCGAGCTGGGCGAGCGCTTCAACGAGATGCCCGTCGAGAGCTACCGAGTCATCGAGCTTCGCACGGTTGGGCTGTGGCTCGACCCCACGCTCACGGTGGGCGACTTCTTGCTGGCGGCCACCACGGACACGGAGCGCGACACGAGGGTGATCTGGACCCTCGAGCCCCCCGCCCCTTGACCCCCGGCCCCACCCCCCTACATTTCGACGTCCTCGCGACCGCGAGCCGACGTCCCTTCCATGCCGCGCGCTGCCACGACCGCCCCGATGGCCCACCCCCTACGCCTCCGTCTCGAGCGCTACGCCGAGTCGCAACTGCCCACCGAGTACGGGGACCTGCGCTGTGTCGTGTTCACCGAGCCCAAGACCGGCCTCGAGCACGTGGCGCTGTACTCGGGCGACATCCGTGGGGCCGAGGGCCTGCTCACCCGCGTGCACAGCGAGTGCCTCACGGGCGAGGTCTTCCACTCGCTCAAGTGCGACTGCCGTGAGCAGCTGGACATGGCGCTCAAGCGCGTGGGCGAAGCGGGTCACGGCCTGGTGCTGTACCTGCGCCAAGAGGGGCGCGGCATCGGCCTCGGCAACAAGATCCGCGCGTATGCCAAGCAGGACGAGGGCTACGACACGGTGGACGCCAACCGCGTGCTGGGCTTCGACGACGACCTGCGCAGCTACGACATCGCGGCCGCCATGCTCACGGCTCTCGACGTGCGCTCGGTGCGCCTGATGACCAACAACCCCGAGAAGGTGGCGGGCCTCGAGGCGGAGGGCGTGGTGGTCACCGAGCGTGTGGACCACATCGCCGCGCCGCACGCGCACAACCGCGAGTATCTGGCCACCAAGCGCGCCCGCATGGGCCACCTGCTGGACGAGTAGCGCTCGCGTCCGGGGCAGCGTTCCCGGGCCGCGAAACTTGGGGCGCCCGCCAGATTCGCTGTGGTAGCCTGCCGGCTCTCACCGACCTGCGACCCTCGGAGGAGCCCCTCGGCCGATGCGAACTCGAGACGACATTGAAGCGTACCTGACTCGGGCGGCCCTGCCGTTCCGAGAGCTCGCCGAGGACGGCACCATGTGGCTCGTGCGCGACACGGGCTGGGGCGAGCACGTGGTGGTCACCATGGCGGGTCCGCTGGTGCTCTTCCCGCATGAAGATCACCACGCTGGCTGCGGTGGACCGGCACCCGGAGCTGTTCCGCACGCTGCTGGAGATGAACGCCAGCGACATGATCCACGGCGCCTACGGAATCAGCGACGGCGAGGTGGTGTTGACCTGCACGTTGCGTTTGGAGAACCTGGACTACAATGAGTTCCAGGGAACGTTCGACGACTTCTCGATGGCCCTCTCCAACCACCTCGACACCCTGCACGGGTTCGCCAAGTCCAATAGCTAAGGGGTAGAACGTGGGCTTCTTCGGCAGAATGGCGACGCTCCTCAAGAGCAACATCAACGACCTGATCAGCAAGTCCGAAGACCCGGAGAAGATGCTGAACCAGGTCATCGTCGACATGAACACCCAGCTGGTGGAGGCGAAGAAGCAGGTCGCCGTCGCCATCGCCGACGAGAAGCGGCTGCAGAAGCAGCTCCAGGGCGAGACCACCGTGGCCGAGGAGTGGCAGCGCAAGGCCATGCTGGCCATCCGCGCGGGCGACGACGAACTGGCCAAGGAGGCGCTGCTCCGCAAGAAGGAGCACGACCAGCTGGCGGCCACCTTCCAGGATCAGTGGCAGAAGCAGAAGAACGCCACCGACCAGCTCAAGCTGGCTCTGCGCGCGCTCAACAACAAGATCGAAGAGGCGAAGCGCAAGAAGAACGTGCTCATCGCCCAGAAGCGCCGCGCCGAGGCCATGAAGTCCATCCAGGACACCATGAGCGGCCTCTCGCAGACCAGCGCGTTCGACACGTTCGACCGCATGGCCGAGAAGATCAACCAGATGGAGGCCGAGGCCGAAGCGGGGGCGGAGCTGTCCGAGGAGTACTCGGGCGACGTGCTCAAGCACAAGTTCAGCAAGCTCGAGGCCACCAGCGGCGCCGACGGCGACCTCGAGGCGCTCAAGCGGCAGATGGGCCTGCTCCCGGCGGTGGAAGTGGCCCCCGTGCGCGTGGAGGCCGAGGCTGCCCCCGAGGAGGCCGAGCTCTCCGAAGAAGAGATGGTGGAGCTCGAGGCGGCGCTGGCGGAGCTCAAGGCCCGCGAGGCCTGAGTCGCACTGCTCCCCCCGGTCGTCATCGCGCTCGCCCTCTACGGCTACCTGGGCGCCGTCGCCGGCGTGTCGCTGCTGCTGCGTTGGCGATGGTGGTTCGATGGGCGCTTCTCGCTGCGCAAGTTCTATGCGCTCATGGGCTGGGTCCCGCTGTGCTTCGCCCTGCTCGGGGCGTTCTCGGGGCCGCGCTACCTGGCGTTCTTCCTGGCCGCTTCGTGCGCGGGCATCGCGGGTGAGCTGCTGGTCTCCCTCGCCTACCACCGCTTCCTCGGCAGCCCGGTCTGGACGTACAGCTATGGCGCGAGGTCGAGTGGCTACACCAGCACCCTGAACGTGCTGCCGTGGGCCTTCGGCGGCCTGCTCTTCCAACAGCTCGGGCTGGTGGCCAACCTCGCGTGGCCCACCGCGGTCCCGGTGCGAGAGGTCATCGTGGTGAGCGCCGTGGCCCTGGGCTCGGGCTGCGTCCTGCTGTGGCCGCTGCGGCGCGTCACGGCAGCCGCAGGAGGGAAGTTCTCCATCGCCGCCTTCGCGGTCTTCTGTGCGCCCATCGGGGTGGTGGTCCTCGCGGTCAGCGTGCTGTGCGGCCCACGCTTCGGGCTGCTCATGCTGGCGTGCTCACCCCTGGGCTTCTTCACCGAGTACGCCTACGGCCGCATCATGAGCCTGTTCTTCGAGGAGCCCCTCTGGCGCTACCAGCACCTCCGCATCGACCACGGGCACACGAGCTTCGTCACGCTGCCCCTGTGGGCGCTGGGCGGCCTCTACTTCTACCTGTTGGCCGGGATGATCGGCCTCTGAGATGCTGCGCCGCAGGGGACTGGCTTGACAGGCGCGCGTTCGGCCTCAACTTCCACATCGGAGTTCCCCCCCGATGCCGACCTACGACTACGCCTGCGATGCTTGCGGACACGCGTTCGAGCGCGAGCAGCGCATCACCGAAGACGCCATCAAGAAGTGCCCCAAGTGCGGGAAGCAGAAGGCGCGCCGCATGATCTCGGGTGGCGGCTTCATCTTGAAGGGCGGCGGCTGGGAGTCGGACCTCTACTCGGGGGCCAGCAACCGCAAGAGCAGCGCCCCGCCGCCGACGCCAGCCCCGCCAGCAGCTCGTCCTCGGACGACTGAGCGCATGACCCTTGGCGCCCCCAGCGGCGCGGCCTCCGACAAGCCAGAACGCCTCTTCACCCCCGTGTTCGCGCAGCTGCTGCTCACGCAGGCGCTCTTCGGCCTGGGCTGGTCCATGTTCTTGGTGGTCCCCAAGTTCGTGGTGCAGCAGTTTCAGGCGGACCCGGCGCAGGTGGGCTGGATCACGGCGGTGCCGGGCATCGCCATCGTGCTCAGCATCCCGCTGGTGAGCACGTACATCGACCGCTTCCCGGCGCGCTGGTTCATGAGCGCGGGCAGCCTGATGGTGGCGCTGGCGGCGCTCGGCATGGCCACGCTCCCGGCGCTCGACTGGCGCATCTATGGGTACCAGGCGCTGCAGGGGCTGGGCTTCGTGTTCTGCTTCAACGCGGGCGGCGCCATGGCGGCCAACCTGGCCCCGCCCACCAGCTTGGGGCGCGCCATGTCGTGGTACGGCGCCGCCAACCTGTGCATGAACGGCGTGTCGCCGTACATCGGGGAGCTGCTGCAGCCCGAGTACGGGTGGCGAGGGGCGTACCTGTTCGCGGCCGCGGCCGGGTTGCTGGCCACGCTGTTCGCGGCGCTCTTGCCGCGCCAGGCCCGCCCCGAGCGGCAAGAGACCGACCTGCACGCGCGCGCCGGCACCTGGGGCTTCATGAGCTGGTCGCTCGGGCGCGTGGTCATCAGCTCGGCGCTCAGCGCGTTCGCGTTCATGGCGGTCATCGCGTTCTACCAGCCGTTCGCGTTGTCCGAGGGCGTCATCGAGGTGCGCAACTACTTCTTCGGCTTCGTGCTGTTCGCCCTGGCCGTGCGCTTCGGCATGGGCGGGCTGTCGGACCGCGTGGGCACCCACCGCGTGGCGCGCGCGGCGCAGTTTGCTTACGTGGTGCCGCCGCTGGCGCTGGCGCTCTTGGGCCCCAACTACCTCTTCGTGGTGGGTTCGCTGCACGGGCTGGTGCACGGCGCCCACTTCCCGGTCATGAGCGCGCTGGCCGTGGAGCGTGTGGACCCGCGCGCACGTGGCCGAGCGCTCACGCTCTTGGTGGGCGCCTTCAACGGCGGCACCAGCGTGGCCAGCCACGTGCTGGGGCCCATCGCCAAGGCGTACACGTTCGAGGCTGCGTTCGTGGTGGGGGCTGGCGTGGCGTTGCTCGGGGCGTTCACGCTAGGCGGGGCGGAGCCGTCGCAGTTGCCGCGCGACACCCGCGTGGACTGAGCCGCCTCAAGAGGTGCTCAACCCCGGCTGCGGGCGCAACAACGCCTGCGCTCGTCCGAGAACCTGACGTTCGCCATGCGGCGCGGACGTGAAAGGACCGGAGCATGCAGCGAGGCGAGGGCACATGGACGCGCTCATCGCGCACCTTCCGGCCTTTCAAGAGGTGCTCGAGCGAGTGGTGGAGGAGTCTCCCGATGAAGCCCTCTTCTTTCTGCGCTACATTTCCTTCACCGCGACCGAGCGCTCCTATCAGGAGTTCCGGCGCGCCATCCTCGAACACGTCCCCGCCGCGGAGGCTCCCTTGGCAACCATCGCTGAAGAACTGAAGCAACTCGGCCGGCAAGAAGGCCAGGAGGAGGCGATGCGTAACGTACTGCGTCTGCTGACCAAGCAGCGCTTCGGCCCGCTGGATCCTGCGCACGAAGCGCTCATCGCCACCGCAACGCTCGATGAACTGCAGCGTGCGGTCGAGCGTGTGGCCCTCGCGTCGGACGTCGGCAGCGTGTTTCAAGAGCACTGAGGGTTGGTGACGGGGCGCATGGCCGGACGGACACTGCGCGACGAGGCGCACTTCGCGGGAACCCACTATGCGGGGCGCGTGTTCGCGCGTCGGCGCGAGGTGCTGCGCGAGACCATAGAGCGCCTCTCGGGAGCTGGCCGCGCTCGCTATGCCGCGCTCGCCCAACAGAACCTAGAGCGGTGGAGCGCGGCGGCCCGTGATGCGGGCGAGCCCGGCCTGACGGCCACGGAACCCGGGACCATGGGTCCGCGGGTGCGCGTGGTGCCCCACGACTGGGGCGTGGCCACCGCACGCCTCACGCGCGAGACCGGAACCTGCTGCGCCGTGCTCAACATGGCGAACGCGTTCTGTCCTGGCGGGGCCTACGTGGAGGGCACGCCCGCCCAGGAGGAGAACCTCTTCCGCCGTACGGACTGCCACTTCGCGGTGGCGCGCGAGGACCTGGACCCTCGGTCCGAGCTCTACCTGCCCCACGTCACGGCGCTGCTCAGCGCGCGCGATGGGCGGGTGTACCTGGACACCGGGACGCCGCGCGTGTGCGTGCGCGGGCCGGAGGAACGCGGGCGCGAGGACCTGGGCTACGGCTGGCTGAGCGAGGACGAGGTCTTCCCCTTCTACGAGCTGCGCGCAGCCGCGGTGGACCTGCGCGACGGCACGCACTTCGACGAGCGCGAGGCTCAGCGCCGCATCGAGGCGCAGCTGCACACGCTGGCCGAGGCGCACGTCACCCACGCGGTGCTGAGCGCGTTCGGCTGCGGGGCCTTCCTGAACCCGGCGGAGCGGGTGGCCGTGCTCTACCGCGAGGCGCTCTCGAGCCACGGGGGTGCGCTCCGCGAGGTGGTGTTCGCGGTGTACGCGCCGGGCTACGGACCGGACAACTACACGCCGTTCGCCCGCGCGTTCGGGGCGTAGCCGCGACCTTCGCTCTCGCCTGCGAAGCGCAGCAGGACGGACGCAAGACGGCCCGCGCTGGTCCGAGAACCCCACGTTCGCCATGCGGCGCGAACGCGAAAGGACCGGAACATGCAGCGGTGCGCGACGAACGCAGGGGAGAGGCGAGATGGGTGACCACGACGCGCTGTTCAAGCGCGTCTTCGCGGGCCCGAACGGGCGGGATGCTGCGCAGCCGTGGGCTGGGGGCGGCGTTGGATCTCGGGCTGGGCTGCTCGGGCGAGTCGATCACCGCCACCTGGATGAGCAAGCGCGGACTTGCTGTTCCGGCGCCGCTCTGAGCCCGACGAAGGATGGCCAGGAAGAGGCGCGTTTACCTGCCGCTGCACCTGCTGGTGGAGCACCAGAGCACGCCGCCCCCGCGCATGCCCCTGCGCGCGCTCCGCTACATGCTGCCCGTCTGGCTGCAGGCGCTCAGCGAAGACCCCGCCCGGAAGACGCTGCCACCCGTGATCATGTTGGTCGTCTACCACGGACCAAGCGGCTGGACCGGTCCGCGCAGCCTGCACGAGATGGTGGCCGGGCTCGACCGGTTCCCTGCGCTGCGCGCTCACGTCCCGAACCTGGTGCTCCTGATTGATGACCTGTCGTCTCTGGAAGACGCGGCCATCCTGGCACGCCCACTCTCGCCTGTGCCCATGACCGCCGTGTGGTTGCTGCGCGACAGCCGCCACATGGACGCGCTCATCGCGCATCTCCCCGCCTTTCACGAGGTGCTCGAGCGCGTGGTGAGGGAGTCCCCGGATGAAGCCCTCTTCTTTCTGCGCTACATTTCCTTCACCGCCACCGAGCGCTCCTACCAGGAGTTCCGGCGCGCCGTTCTCGCACACGTCCCCGCCGCGGAGGCTCCCTTGGCAACCATCGCTGAAGAACTGAAGCAACTGGGCCGGCAGGAAGGCCGGCACCAGGAGAGGCCACAGAAGGCCGGCAAGAAGAGGCCAACACGAGACCTTACGGGACGTCCCCGCATGCGGGTCCCGCAGCGCTTTGGCCCGCTGGATCCGCGCACGAGCGCTCATCGCCAGCGCGACGCTCGATGAACTGCAGCGTGCAGTCGAGCGTGTGGTGCTCGCGTCGGACCTCGGCAGCGTGTTTCACGAGCACTGAGGGCCTCGATACGGCTCGAAAGCGCCCACGACGCTGACGGAATATTGCAGGGGCGTCCAATGGATGGCGTGTGGGGCGCTCTGGCTGCGCTTTGCCGTCATCAAGGATGGACTACGTGGGCGTACGTTGGGCGTGGGTTGCTCCGCTGGGGTGGATGGTGGTCATGGGGCTGTTCGCGGGGAGGGTGTGGCCCGAGTGACGGAACCCTCGACCTCGGCATGGACTCCGCCACGGAGGACCTGGGAATGGCAGACACGTCCGTGCCAGACGCTGGGCCCACGCTCACGCCCTGCGCGTCCAACGTGGAGTGTGCGGGCGGTGAGGTGTGCCGCACGGGCTTCTGCCGCACGTCGTGCTCGTCGGCGAGCGAGTGCACGGGGGCGCTCTCGGTGTGCGACGAAGACGCGGGCTACTGCGTGGGCTGCACGCTCGACGAGCACTGCGGGGCCAACGAGGCCTGCGTGGACCGCACCTGTGAGTTCTTCTGCCGAGGGAACGCTGCCTGCGACGCGGACGAGTACTGTGTGCTCGCCACGGGCGCCTGCGCGGAGCGCGAGTGCGAGCTGTCGAACCAATGCCCAGGCGGGTTTCGTTGCGACGCCTTCCTGTGCGTGCCCATCGACGACATCGTCTGTGTGGCGGACAGCGTGACCTGCAGCGGAGGGAACACGGCGGTGCTGCGCTGCAACGCCGACGGGACCATGGAGGCCATGGAGGCCTGCGATGTGGACACGCGCTGCGTGGCTGAAGCCGGCGCCGCGACCTGCGACGCGATCCTCTGCGAGGCAAACGAGCTTGGTTGCGCTGACAACGCGACGGCCTTCGTGTGTGACGCCACAGGCACGGTGCGCACCGACACGGACTGTGGCGCGGGCCGCTACTGCGCGTCCGGCGCATGCCAAGACCAGGTGTGCACCCCCTCCAGCGTCTCCTGCATGGGCGCCGGGGTGCTGAGCTGCGACGCGCTCGGCGCCGCAGAGACCTTCGAGGCGTGCTCGGCCCGCGCGGAATGCAGTGGCAGCAGCTTCGGCTGCAGCTGCGCGTCGGGCAGCTGCATGACGCGCGTGTGTGTTCCCGCGAGCACGCGCTGTGCAGTCACAGGCTTTCAGACCTGCGCGGCCGACGGCCTGAGCTGGGGCAACGTGACGGGGTGCGCCATGGACGAGACGTGCGTGCCCGCGCTCGGCACCTGCGCGCCAGTGCTGTGCACCGCCAACAGCCGTGAGTGCATGACCGACGTGCTGGTGGCGTGCGACGCCACGGGCACCGTCCGGACCACCACCAACTGCGCGGCTTCCAGCCAGATCTGCACCGGGTCCGGCCCGAGCGCGGCGTGCACCGCGCGCGTGTGTGTGCCGGGGTCGTTGGCGTGCAACGCGGGCTTCGACTCGGTCCTCGAGTGTGACGCGCGCGGCGCCTCGCTCTCCAGCACGGCCTGCCCCAGCGGCGACTACTGCAGCGCCGGAGGCTGCGTGGCCGAGGTGTGCACGCCGGGCAGCCTGTCGCGCTGCCTCGGGGGGCGACGTGCGGCAGTGCAACGCGATTGGCAGCGCGTACCAGCTCATGGACGACTGCACCGCCAGCGAGACCTGCGTGGAGAACGCCAGCGGAGGCGCGTGCGTGGCGCACGTCTGCACGCCGAGCGCGGTGAGCTGCACCGGAGACGACCTGGTGAGCTGCGCGGCCAACGGGCTGAGCCAGAGCACCACGGACTGTCAGTCCGTCATGAGCTACTGCAGCGCGGGGGCGTGTCTGCCGTGGGTGTGCACGCCGGGGTCCGTGGACTGCACGGGGACCGGCGCGACGGCCACTGTGGCGACCTGCGACGCACGCGGGGCCGTCCTTACCCAGACCATGTGCGGCGGGACGCTAGGGTGCGACGTGGGCGGCACGGCATGCAACAGCGTCCCGTGTGGTGGGACGTGCGAAACGGACGAGTTCTGCAGCGACAACATGTGCTCCACCCCGACGTGCGGCGCGGCCGGTTGGTGCGACGGGTCATGTGACTCGCCTCGTACCGCCCAGCCCGGAATGAGCGGGTCGTCCGAGATGCAGGGCTGGGGCGCCGGCGACATCAATGGGGACGGACACGATGACGTCTGGGCCATCTACCAGCTCGGAAACCGTGTGGACTTGTACCACGGGAATGGCGCGGGAGGGTTCGCGGCGCCGGTCGTCCTCGCCACGGGCCGAAACCACGGCGACTCTACCTACGGCGACTTCAACGAGGATGGCCGCGTCGACATGATCTTCAGTCAGCCGGACAGCAGTCAGTATCGATTGCTGATCGGGTCGCCTTCCGGACTCGTGGACGGAGGGACCATCGCCCAAGCGAGCACGCCCCGGTACGTCGACACCATCGACTACAACCATGATGGTCACCTCGATCTGCTCATCTATCTCGGTGGGAGCAGCTGCGTCCGGGTTCGAACTGGCAACGGCAACGGCACCTTCGCCGCAGCATCGGCCTGCTTGGCGGGCATCGCCCCGGACGTCGAGACGTACAACGCGTACAGCATCGTGGTGTTCGACTGGGACGGGGATGGCTTCGGGGACATCGCGGCCGTCAACGACACCATGCTTCGAATCCATCGCACGACGGGGTCGGGGACGACGCTCCTCTCTAGCATCCCCATCTCGACACCAGCAGGGGTGGCGGCGCGAGCGGTGGACGTTGTCTCACTGCGCACCGCAAACGGCGTTCGCGACGTGATCGCGATCCGTGGAGTGGCGAGCACCTCCAGCCTCGAGCTCGTCCGCCCAGATGGCGCGGGTGGGCACCGCATCGAGTGTCGGGGCGTCGCGGCAACGACCAGCGCGTCCGCCAGTGGCATGCAGGGGCTGTCTGGGCTCGCCGCCGACTTCGACGAGGACGGGTTCCCAGACCGCATCTGGCGCGAGAATGCAGCCAATGTGCTGCATGTCGATCTGCCCTGAGCCGACAACGGCGCACAGGGCAGCGCTCGATAGCGACGACGATTCTGACGGAACACTGCAGAAGGCCCCAATGGAGGGTGTGCGGGCGCTCTTGATGCGCTTCGCCGTCATCAGGATGGATGAAGTAGTGGACGTTGGGCGTGGGTGGCTCCGATGGGGTCGATGCTGTTCATGGCTCTTCTCGCGGGAGGATGCGGACCGTCGGACGTGTCGACGGACCAGGTGCGATGGACGCCACGCTGGATGCGCCGCTCGCAGACCTCGCAATCATGGATGCGTCCAACGGCGACGGGACCTCGTGGGACAGCGCGACGGCAGACGCCAATGGGCCTGACGACGGGACGGACGCGGGCCCGTCTCCCGACTGCCTGGTTGCGCAGGTCATGGGCTCGCGAAGTGACGCGCCAGCAACCCTGGTCGACCTCTTGAGTATCCGCGCATGTGATGGCCGCCCCGTCTCTGGGCTTGGCGCAGGCGATCTGGTTGTGAGACAAGATGATGTACTCGTCGGCGTAGACGCCGCCCTCCACGTCGAGACTCGATCGCACTCGGTGGTTCGGGTGATCCACTTCTTGGTCGACACGACGTCCGTCTCGAACCGAGTTGCTACAGTGGCCTCGCTCCGTGCTGCGTTGAGCGAACTCCAGGGGGCGGGGAACCCAGACCGAAACTATGTCGCGATCTCACTGTTCGCAGGACAGGCAGGCGTTGTGTCGGGGAGCCCTACGCTCGACTACGACACGCTCGACAGTGAACTTGTGGCGCTCGGCACATATGTCGCCCCCGACAGCGGCGCGTCCAATCTCAACGAGGCGCTCATAGACCACGTTGCTGCTGCGCGCGAAGCGCGGTTGGCGATCGCCGCACGTGCAGACGGCGGCGCCTTCGCGGTGGGATACACCGTGGTCTTGACGGCCAGGGGCGATACGGCGGGCCGCGCGTCCGATCAGGCAGCAGCCGACGCAATCGAGGCGTCGGGCGAGCAGGTCTTCGTGGCCGCCTCAGAGATCCTCGGGGCTTCCGAAAGCACGCGTCTCGAACTGGTAGCGAACCGTGACGTCCGCGATGTCATGACGGAGGGGGGCAATCCAGTGGATGGGGTCACAGCCCGTGTGGTCGACGAGATCGAGGCTTTGTACCTCGTGTCACTGTGTTCGTCCGCGCGTGCGGGCACGCACACGCTGTCGTTTCATGGGGCCCTCGGAGTGACCTTCGAAAATACGGTGTCGCGGAGCTTCAACGCGGTGGGCTTCACCGGCGGTTGCAACACTGCGTTTCTGGATGCCGCATGCGCCGAACGTGAGTGCGGCGGAGTGCTCTGCGGGGCCTGCGACGATCGGGTGGCGGCATGCGATGACGCTACCGGGACCTGCGAGAACTTCTGTGCCGGCAACGCGTGCCGCGGCGAGCAGATCACCAACCCTCTTGGCTACTTACAGACCTGTATCGAACGAAGCGGAGCCCGCGTGTGCCGCGATTGGGCAAACTATTGTTACGACGTGCGCCTCGATGAGCCGTGTCCGTGCGTGCCTGAGGTTATCACGGGCGTCCCGGATCCCGAGTGCCCAACAGGAACCGCATGCTACCCGGACGTCATGGGTGAGCCTCAGTGGACGGGTCGATGCGAGGCGACAGGGGGCGCACAGATTGGTGACGCGTGTGACGACATCACTGACTGTGCACCCGGCCTTGCGTGCGGAGTCGATGCGCGTGCATGCGACAACTACAGCGAGACATGCGCCGTTCGCCGCTGTCGGCCGCTCGCTGACCTTGCGACTCAACAATGCCCTTCGGGTCAGCTCGCGTTGCTGGCGTCGTTCGCATACTTTTCCGGCGGCGAGGGCGCCTCGCTCGGCCTGCTGGAGAATTTCTTCGGCCGGCGATACTCTTGGTGTGAAGAGCGCGGCGTAGCCTGTGAGAGCGACGCACACTGCGACGCATTCTCGAAGTGCTGGCAGGGGCTCTGCGTTCAACGCTCGATGCCTCCATGTGCCGTCGACGACAGCTTGGCCGCGGGTACCGCTGTCCCGACGGGATGGAGTGCATTGAGTACTTGGATGACGACCCAGTCCAGCCTGTGACGGGGCGCATTTGCGCGCCGGCGTGCTCATGCTCTGGGGCCACCTGCTGCGATGGCGTGACGGCGGACGGGTTCCCGACGGTGTGCTCATCGGGTCGATTTCACGACAGTTCCTACGATGCATTCCCAGTCCGTGGCCTCGACGAACGGGGAAAACTACTGTATACCTGCGTGGTTTCCTACCTCGGTCACAGTGGGTGTGTTTGACTGTACCTCGACAGCGTCGATTGGAAGGACGTGCCGGAGAGTACCGGGGCCGCGTTGTCCAACTGGGCTCGTCTGCGTCGCGGTTCAAGCATCTCACTCAACTCTTGTGTTTTCAGTCGGCCCCCAGAGGGTGAAGGCTGCGCATTCGTTGGAGACAGCTTTCTCGGAGTGCGAGGCTCCTCAGTCTCAAACCGGCGTGCCCGACGCTCGCTGTCTCACGGGGACGTCGTGCTATGCATCCGCGTCGGGGCCGCCTCGCTGCTACAGGACGGGCTCCGGGGTCGTCGGTGCCACCTGTAGTGCGAGCGCGGACTGCCAGCCTAGCCTCGTGTGTACCGCAGCGCAGTGTGCCGACCCAACGCCGTGACGCACCCATCGCTCCCGCGCGACCAACGGGAGCACTGCAACTTGGCCTAAGGCAGCACAACTTGGCTAGCGTCCACGGAGCCCAGCGCTCCGGGCACCCCGCTCCCGCTGGCCGCACCGCCCGCCACGCTGACACTCATCTCCACAGGCAACGCGGGGTCCTCGGTGACGACGAGGATCCGCCGCCGCCCCCGCCGTCTTGGTCACCGGCGCCGCTGGTGTCTCCACCGCGAGCACTCAGGGTGCCGCCACCGCTCAAGCGGCTCGCCCGGAGCCTAACGCGCCCGCCCGGGGCGCCGGGGCCGCCATCATCGCGCAGCGCGCCCTCGATCAGAGCGTTGCGGCGAACACGCACGAGGTGGCCGTGGGTGAGGACCTCCCCCGTGGCCGTGATGTGCAGCTGCTCATACTCCACGTCGCGTGAGAGCTCGAGACGGCCGTCGACGATGACTGAACCGTCGAGCCCGTCGCCGAACTGCGTCCGTCGCTCGCAGCCGTCCAGCCATGAGCCCTGTTCCAGCACAGCCGGCGCGGCGTGACCGCTCTCGTCCGAGGCGAGGGTGCCCACGCGCTCATCCAGTCGGTAGAGGCCCACTGTGCTGGCGTCCGAGTAGAGGACTGGCGGGGGCGTGAAGGGCGCGACGTACCTGAGGCTGCGGTGCAGGGCGAACTCGTCGATCTCTGCGTTCGCCGAGAAGAAGTACGCCATCTCGCTCGCGTGCCAGGCGCCCCCACCGTAGTCCCGTACGCCGGTGCAGCGGAAGGGGTGGAGCGGCGTGAGAAAGTCCCCGGTCGCGCTCTCGACGCCATTGATCCAGATGCGAGCCATGGTCCCGTCGATGACGAACGCGGGATGAAGCCATGTGTCCACGAGGAGCACCGGACCGGTGCACACCGAGCGGGACGCGCTGGGCGAGTCGCGACTGACACAGAACCGAGGGCTGGACATGGTGGTGACGCTGATGACGAAGCTCCCATCCTGCTCATCCTTGCGAGCGAACAGCGTTCCGCTCGTGGGGAGGGAATCCAGCGGTGGACGAAGGCGCACCCACGCCTCGAACGTGAACACGCTTCCAAACGGCGTGATGCTGGTGTCGTCCAAGACCAGCACGTCACCGAACGCACGAAAGCCGACACCAGCGGCTTCAGGGCGCTGACAGAGTTCGGCGGGACCCAGGTCACCGCCATCGGCCTCCGCATCCCTGCGAGCCAGGTCGAGATCGCTTGCCGCATCCTGGCTGGCGTCTCCGAGGTCCGCGGCGACACCGCTGTCTCGCGCGGGAAGCGCGGGGAGGTCCACACAGGCGGCGAGGCTCGCCGTCATCACCACCCAGCCAGCGCTCTGAGGCCAACCCACGGGCGGAGGATAGCTCGGCGCGCGACGGACGCGACTGGAGTCACTCGGAGTCGGTGGCCGCGCGAATCGCCGCCACGAATTCCTCCCGGGCAACGCGCAGCCGGCTGTACGCCGTGTTCAGCGGGATGCCCATGGCCTCGGCCACCTCGGGGATGCTGTGCTCTTCGATGACGGCCATCACGAAGACCTCGCGGCGGCCCTCGGGGAGGGCGTCGAGCGCACGCTCCACGAGGGCGAGCTGCGCACGGTTGCTCGTGTGTTCTTCGGGGGTGGGGTCCGAAGAGATCAGCGAGAGGGTCATGCCGGTGCGCTCATGGCGGCGGAACGAGCGCTTGCGGTAGTCCGCCACCACCCGGAACAGGTAGCCGAAGAGGTAGGCGCGCAGCGGCCGGGTGGGGTCGTAGTCCTCCCGCCGCCGGTGGAGGGTGATGAGCACGTCTTGCGTCACGTCGTCGACGTCCGACGGCTGAACGCCCAAGCGACGAAGCTGACGGTGCATCCACGCGATGTGGGGCTCGATGGTGCCCCAGAAGTCCGTGGCGAGCGGGTTGTCGAGCACGGTCAGGGGGGCCCCGAGTCTTCGAGCGCGCGCGCGAGCGAGGCGGCGAAGGACCCTCGCAGCAGGCTCCCGGGCCAGCGTGCGTCGAACGCCTCTGTCCGCTGACGGGCAGCATCCACGCGGCCCAAGCGGAGCAGGGCGCGAATGGCCAACGCCTCGCGCTCGGCCGCGAGGCGGCCCTGAGGAAACTGCTGCGCGTGCTCCGCCGCGTGCTCGAGGGCGGTGGCAGCTTGGCCACGCGCGAGCGCGCTCTGCGCGGCCTCCACGAGCAAGCGCTCGGTGTTGAGGGCGCCGTCTCGGGCTCCCGTCGCCCCATGAGCTGCGCCCGGTGGCTCTCCCGGAACGCCCGTGGCTGTGGTGCCGGCGGTGACTCCGGCCACGGGGCTATCACGAGGCGTGCGGGGCATGGTCGGCACCGGCGCCTCCACTTCAGTGCGGACCCTTGCGCGGCTTCACCCAGTGAGGGCTGCTGCGCCAGCTCCGCCTCCTGCGGGGCAGTCGCTCCAAGGTGCATCGATGAGACGCCCTCGTCCGGCACACCCGCGTCCATCAAACGGGAGGGCGTGCTGGGTGTGTCGGTCATGAGCCAGCGAGTCAGCGCCACGCCCGTGCCCAAGCCCGCCACGAAGATGGCCACCGACCAGACGGCCGCCTTCGATGCGCTTATCCCCGCAGCCGAGGCCGGCGCCGGCGCCCCCTCGGGACCCACGGCGACATCGAGCGCGATGCGCTGTGCGGCGGCGTCGCGGAGGGCGCGCACGTGCTCGGGCGTGATGTCCGGGCGCTGTCGCTCGCGCGCGAGCAGCTTCTCGATGTCGTCGTCGAACGGGTCCATGCGGCGGGGTCTCTACTTGCCTGCTTGGGCGCGCGGCGGCGTATCCGTCATGGCTGGCCCCACAAGATGGCCAGGCCCACCGTGACGTCCAGCGGGTTTTCGCGGAAGAGAGGCGTGCCCTCCACGCTCACACGCATGCGCTGGAGCGGCACGGAGAAGCCCGCGTGCGCCTGCAGCATGCTGCGCCCGTGCCCCACAGGCGGACACCCAGCTCGGCCCCCAGCCCGCCTCCGACCGAGCGTGGAAAGGTGGTGCGCGGCTCGCCCGCCGGGGGCACGTAGGCCACCGACAGGCGCGCGAGGCCACAGGCCGTGAGCGCGCGGTAGCGCCCGCACACCCCGAGCGAGGCCAGCACCCAGCCGAGGCGCAGCACGGGCGTGCCTTCGTTGAGCGCATGCGGAAGGTCTGCACGGAGCCCAATGCGGACCACGATCGTCTCCCCGCCCACAGCAGCGACAGCGCGGAGTCCGAAGCTGGCGCTGGGCAGAGCCGTAGCCACCACCGGCCCGAGCCCGAGCCACCAGCGGAGCGCAGGGAGTGCCGGGCTGGGGCTGATTGCCGGGGCCGTGGCCATGGAGCTGCGCTCGTTCGTGGTGAGCGCGTGGCTGGTCTCCGTGCTCGTGCTGGTCTCGCCAACGGTGCTGGTCTCGAGACCGTGCCCCCGCATCGCGTCCGGCGCTCTCCTCGCGGACCGTGTCGTGAACGAGGCTGAGCGTGAGCGCCACGCTGGTCATCAGCGCCGTGCAGTCGCCCTCGGAGCCGAGCGTGTGTGTTTTGCGCTTTTGGCCGTCTGGGCCCAGCAGGGAGACCTGCGCCTCGAGCGCGTAGCCCGTGGCGCGGACGGTCACGCGCACCTCCCACGCGCCGTCTGCCACATAGGGCACACCACCAATGCGCGACGCCACCAGCGACCGCAGCTCGGCCTCGTCAGGGCAGCCTGGCACCCCCTCGGCCGCATAGACCAAGCGCACGCCATCGGGCACCGGGGTGACCGGCTGCGCTGCGGCGAGCGAGGGCTGCAGCAACAGGTGCGCTAGCGCGAGGACGGCTAGTCGAAGGGAGGGTCGAGCCATCGCCGTATGTAGAGGTCGAGGGTGCTGGTGGGCTGCTCGCAGCACGCGGCGCGGCCGACGAGGTCGATGAGGCCGTCCCCGTTGAAGTCGCCTGCGCCTAAAATCCAGAGCGCGAGACCGTCTGCGTTCGGTGCGAAGCCGCTGTCGTAGTCGCACGAGGCGGCCGGGGTGGTGCTGCGCTGGATGACCACCGGCCCACTGGTGGCCATCGGAACCGACGCGACGATGAGGTCGGGCTGGTCGTCACCGTCCGCCTCCAGCACGGTGAGGTGCGCAGCCCGTTCGACCCCGGGGACGACCTGCCGCGCGGCGCTCACCACGACACCCGCGTCGGTGATGTCCAGCCGCCAGACGGCCTCGCTCACGACGCGCGCAAAGTGGGTCACTCCCGGATCGCGGGCGACCACCACGATGTTCGCACCGTCGTCTGGGCTCGCCGGGATGCTCCAGACGCAGAGTGGGTCCACGGTGTCGAAGAGGCCGCGGCCGTTCCCGGGCAGCAGCACCATGCACGCGTCCGCCGCGCCGGGGCGGTCCATCAAGAGGTCGAGGTGACCATCGGCGTCGAGGTCGGTGAGCACCATCGCGCGCGGGTTCCCGTCGAACATGATGTCCGACTGTCGCGGGAACGTGCGCATGCCCCCGCCAAAGAAGATGCGGATGCGATCCGTGAACGGAGGGCCCTCTCCCTGCAGCGCGACGAGCATGTCCTGGTGGCCGTCCTCGTCCACGTCTCCGAACGCCATGTGCGGGCTCACGCGCCCGCTGGCGAGGCTGAGCGGCGTGCCCAGCGTGCCGGCCACGTTGCCCCAGTAGAGCTCGATGCTCTCGCCGAGCTGACACGGGTACACCGCGTCATCGAAGCCGTCCGCGTCGAGGTCATACAGCAGCGCGCCCACACACTCCGAGGGACCCGTCCGGCGCTCCACCACGAACTCGTCCGCAAGGCAGACCGCCCCGCAGACGGTGCTGCCGCAGCATTGACCGCCAGCGCACACCTCGTCCCCAACGCACCCGTGCCCGCACTCGCCACAGTTGGCCTCGTCGGCCTGCAAGTCCACGCAGTCGAGCTCTGGGCCATCGTCGCAGTCCGTGTCGCTCGCGACCGAGCAGACGGGCGGCGAGGCCGCGTCCACATCCGGAAGCGTGATGGCAATGCCCGGACTGCATCCTGCTTGCATGAACCCCAGTGACACGCCCCACAGCGCCCACTGAAAAGACCTCCAGCGTTTCATGGCCGGGACTCTCCCAGAAGCGGAGTGGGCTGGCGAGCGCTATTGCCTTGCAACAGCTCGAGCTCTCAAAAGCAGAGCGACCGTGACGGATTGCGGTGGCGCCCTCCAATGCCCGTCATGGCCCCTGATCCGGGGGTTGCTGGGAGAGTCGAATGGGTGAAGTCGGGTTCGCGGAGTTGGCGTCGTTGCAGCAAGGGATGAACGACCACCAGAAGATGCTGTTCTTGACCCAGTACAACGCGGGCAAGAAGGACCGGGGGACCGCGCTGCTCCTCGGATTCCTGTTTGGCGTGCTCGGGGCCGACCGCTTCTATGTCGGCGACACGGCGCTGGGCGTTCTCAAGCTGCTGACGTTCGGATTTTGCGGGGTCATGGCCCTGATCGACCTGTTTCTCATCATGGGAAGAACCGACCAGGTCAATCGCCAGAAAGCCCAGGAGATCGTGATGATGATGCGGGCTGGGTATTGATCCGGTCGCGACGTGCACCAGCAAAGATGCCGCGCCCGTAGAGCTCAGCCCCGGGCGGCCCAGCGCAGCGCCTGCGCCAGCCGGTCGTGGCCCCAGAACACCTCGCCGCGGTCACGAAGCTGGGCGCGCCGAAGATGCCTTGCTGCATGGCATCTTCGGTCTGCGCGCGCAGGCGGTCCTTGTTGGCCGGCGCGTTGGCGGCCTCGAGCACGGCGGCTGCGTCATGGCGGAGGTCGGTCAGGATCTCGGCCAGCACCTCCGGGCGCTCGGTGCTGCGGTCCTCGCCGAAGTTGGCGTGGAACACGGCCTGGGTGAACGGCTGTGGGTCCGCGAAGGTGAGCGCCACGCGCGCCGCATGCAGGCCGTTGCGCGGGAACACGCTCGGCCGGCGCAGCGGCAGCCCGAGGTCCGCGGTGAGGCGCTCCATGTCGCGCCACATGTACTGCCCCTTGATGGGGAAGAGCTTGAAGGGCGAGTCGTTCCACCCCTGTGCGGCGAAGATGGGGCCCAGCAGGAAGGGCCGGAACGTGAGCGTGACGCCGGCGTCCAGTGCTGCCTGCGGGGCGCGCATGACGCTCAGGTAGGAGTAGGTGCTGGCGAACTCGTACCAGAAGTCGAGGGTGGGTGCGGTGGTCATGCGGGCTACGGCTCCGTGGGCGCCACATGGCGCCGCGTGGGGTCTTCGTTGAACTGGCTTCCGTCCCACACCCACAGCTCGTGCTGCTCGGTGCTGGGGCAGCACATGGCGTCTTCGGGGCCGTGGATGGCGCGCGCCAGGTGCAGGCCTGCGGCGTCCACCCCGGTGAGGCGAATGGCCCCGTCGGCGCGGTCTCCGCCGATGAGGGTGGCCAGCAGGGCGGGCTCGGACGCGCCGCTCGGGACGGTGAACACG